>JAJDCV010000023.1 GCA_029260675.1 Phycisphaeraceae bacterium | reverse complement strand
ATCAGCTCGGCCTGCTGCTTGCGTTCTTCTTCGGTCTGCTCCTTGGCGTACCCCCCGGTCGCCGCGTCGTCCTGCGCCGCGGTGGGCAGCTCGACAAACCGTGCCCCCAGCGACAGGACCTGTTCTTTTGTCACCGCCCGGACGTCGTAGGCCTCGACGATCGCGCCCAGCCGCTTGGCGGTGGCGATGGCTTGTAACCCCGCGACACCCACCCCGATGACAAACACCTTGGCCGGGGCGATCGTGCCCGCAGCCGTGATCATCATCGGGAACATCTTGGGGCACTTGTCCGCCGCCAGCAGCACCGCCTTGTACCCGCCGATGTTCGCCTGGCTGGACAGGACGTCCATCGCCTGCGCTCGGCTGATACGGGGGATGAACTCCAGCGAGACCGCCGTGACCTTGTGATCCAGCAGCGTGCGGATCAGCCCGGTGTTCTGCAGGGGCGCGAGCATCCCCACCAGCATCGACCCGGGCTTCATCAGCGCCGCCTGGCTGTCCAGCGGGGGTTCGATCACGGCGACCACGTCGGCCTCCGCCCAGATCGGCGGGGGGGCCTCGCCGTCACGCGGGATCACCGTCGCTCCGGCCTTGCGGTAGGACTCGTCGTCGTTGTGCGAGGCTTCGCCGGCCCCGGACTCGACCACCACCTGTACGCCCATCCCGACCAGCTTTTTGACCACCTGGGTGGACAGGGCGACTCGGGTTTCATCGTTCTGTGTCTGCTTGGGGACTGCCAGTTTCATGCTGTTTCCTGCGATCACCGTAAAAGGACGGGGAGATCTTACTATCCCGCCTCGTGCTTGTCATATTAGCGGATTGGTCCGCCCTGTGCGGAACGGACGGGCGGTATCATATCGGCATGCCTATGCACACAAAGACGTTCCAGGTCCGGACCCACCAGCGAGACGAGATGGTCGAGATCACCAATCAAGTCAGCCAGGTAGTCCGGGACACCGGGATCACCGAGGGCAGCGTCGTGGTATACATCCCGCATACCACCGCCGGCGTCACCATCAATGAGAACGCCGACCCGGACGTGGTCCACGACATGCTCAAACAGCTCGACCAGATGGTCCCCTGGCGGCAACCTTTCTACCAGCACGGCGAGGGCAACAGCGCCTCGCACGTCAAGGCCTCGATGATGGGCTCCAGCGCCACGATCCTGATCCGGGACGGCCGGCTTGTGCTGGGCACCTGGCAGGGGGTATGGTTCTGCGAATTCGACGGCCCAAGGACGCGGAACGTCCATGCGGCGGTGACGGGGGATTAGAAAAATAGTAAAACTGGAGAACTAGAAAGCTGGAAATTGGATTTCCGACCCCTGACCCTAGAATTCTTCCCGATCCCTGAACCCCGCTCCCAGGACCCTACACCCCCATGCCCGATTACCCCCAAGTAAAATTAACCACCAGCGAAGGCGAACTGACCCTGGAACTCTGGAACGACGTGGCCCCGGGTCACGCGGAGAATTTCCTGAAACTGGTCGGCCAGGGCTTCTACGACGGTCTGAGCTTCCACCGGATCATCCCCGGGTTCATGATCCAGGGCGGGTGTCCTAAGGGCGACGGGACCGGCGGGCCCGGCTGGCACGTCAAGGCCGAATTTAATGACCGTGAGCACCAGCCCGGCGTGCTCTCCATGGCCCGCAGTCAGGACCCCGACTCGGCCGGGTCGCAGTTTTTTATCTGCCTGACACGCGAGAACTGCCGCCACCTGGACGGGCAGTACACCGCTTTTGGCAAGATCATAAGCGGGCTGGACGTCGTCGAAGCGATCGGCAAGGCTGGATCAGGCACCCCGCCATCGATCCTCAAGGCCGTTCAAGCCGAGGACTAGAGCCCAGCTCAACCCCTCTGATTGATTGACCAGGCGACTCCCCGGGATGTGGTGGAGGACTGGCCCGGTACCTGGATATGGAAAACCCCGCTGTCGCCGAAGCGACAACGGGGCGGAGGGGAGAAAGCATGTTAATAGCCAAATACTCGACTTATAGAGATTCCAGCCTCCACTTTTTAATTGAAGTCACCTTCAACTTCAAGCAGAAACTTTACCCAGTTTACCAAATTGTGGATAACTCTAGTCTTTCTCCAGCCTTTGTTTAGCGAGCAGAGCGGCCCCGATAATCCCGGCGTCATCGCCCAGCTTGCTTGCCACTATCTTACACTTGGAAAGCTCCCGAGGGAAGACGTATTCTTCGAAAACATCACGAATTAGCCCGATCCATTCATCCTGCAGGGCCTCGGTCAACCCTCCGCCGACCACCACGCAGGGCAGACTCAGGAGGGTCACCACGTTGGCGATGGTGATCCCGATGTAGTGCGCCGCGTGTCCGATAACCTCCAGGGTCAACTCATCTTTCTGCCCGAACGCCTCGGCCAGCACTTTCGAGCGGACCTTGTCCAGGTCGCCGTCGGTGATCTTGCTGATAACACTGGGGTGATTCGACAGGATCAACTGCTTGAGGTGGTTGACGATGTTGGTCCGGCTGGCGAGGTTCTCTAAAGTGCGCCGGCCAAGGGGCGCGTCCGCGTTGAGGACCGTGTGTCCGACCTCGCCGGCGGTCATCAACCCCCCGTGATAAAGCTCTCCGTTGAGTACGAACCCACCTCCGATCCCCGTGCCCACGAAGATGCCCATAAGCTCGTCATAATCCTTGCCGGCCCCGGCAATGTACTCGCCCCAGGTCCCGACATTCACATCGTTGTCCACCACGACCGGTACGCCGACCTCTTTCTCAAGCACCTTGCCTAAAGGAAAATCGGTCCAGCGCAGATTCACCGCGTTGATCACCACACCCTTCTTGTAATTGATCGCCCCGGGGGCGCCGATGCCCAGGCCCGCGACGTCGTTGATCTTGACGTCTGCTTTCTCAAGCACCGAACCCACCACCTTAGCGATCCTCTTGATCACGGTGTCTTCGCCGCCGTCGGCCTTGGTCTTGAGACGGTCGGTCGCCAGCAGCTTCTCGCCTGCCAGCAGACCGGCCTGGATATTGGTCCCGCCTAAGTCGATCCCAATGTAAGGCTGATCTTTCTTGGCCATCCCCTAAGCTCCTTGCGGTAAGGGTGATTCATGATGGGTTCCCGTCACACCCCCGGCCGACGGGTGTGGTGATCGGTAGCGGCCTCGAAGACCCGGGCGATCTTCAAGAGCCTGGATTCGTCGAACGACGGGCCGAGTAACTGAACCCCGACCGGTAGCTCTTTGCCGTCAACCGTGGCCGTCCCCCCCGGCAGGCTGATCCCCGCGTTGCCCGCCAGGTTGCAGTTGACCGTGTAGACGTCGTTCATGTACATCGCCAGCGGGTCGTCGGCGAGTTCGCCAATCTTAAACGCAGGCGCCGTCGTGGTCGGGCAGAGGATCGCGTCGCATTTTTCAAACGCCGCATCGAAATCGTTCTTGATCAATCGGCGGACCTTCAACGCCCGGTTGTAATAGGCGTCGTAATACCCGCTGGATAGCGCGTAGGTCCCGAGCATGATCCGCCGTTTCACCTCATCGCCGAAACCCTCGGCCCGGCTGCGGCAGTAAAGGTCGATCAGGTCGGCCGCCTTGTCCGTCCGATGCCCGTAGTGAACCCCGTCGTACCGTGCCAGGTTCGACGAGGCCTCGGCCGTGGCGACGATGTAATACACCGGGATCCCGTACTCGGTGTGCGGCAGGTCAACCTCGACGATTTCTGCACCGAAATCCTTGTAGACCTCGATGGCTTTCTGAGTCGCCGCCGCCACAGACGGGTCATTCGAATCTGATAGGTATTCTTTGGCAATCCCGATCCGCATATTACCAGGCGCCTCATCAACCCGGTCGATGTCCTCGGGCACCTCAACGTTGGCCGAGGTCGAGTCCAGCGGGTCGTGTCCCATCATGACCTTCAACAGCAACGCCGTATCCGCGACCGTGCGGGTGAACGGCCCGACTTGGTCCAAGCTCGACGCAAACGCGATCAGCCCATACCGCGAGATCCGCCCATAAGTCGGCTTCATCCCCACGACCCCACAAAGCGCCGCCGGTTGCCGGATCGATCCACCCGTGTCCGTCCCGATCGACGCGGCGCAGAGGTCCGCCGACATCGCCGCCGCCGAACCACCGGACGACCCGCCGGGCACCCGGTCCGTGTCCCAGGGGTTGCGTGTCGTCACGAACGCCGAGTTCTCCGTGGACGAACCCATCGCGAACTCGTCCATGTTCGTCTTCCCCAGGATCACCGCCCCGGCGTCCTCGAGTTTCTTCACCGCCGTCGCCGTGTAGGGGGCCCGGAAGTTTTCCAGCATCTTCGAGGAGCAGGTCGTGTAACCATAGTCGGTACACAACAGGTCCTTGATCGCGATCGGGACACCCGCCAGCGGCCCGGTGACTTCACCGCGGTCTACCGCCTCGGCACGCTGAATCGCCCGGTCGGCAAAGACCTCGTGGTACGCATGCAGCCCGGCGTCACCGTTGTCATGGGCTTGAATCCGGTCCAGGTACGCGCGGGTCGCCTCAGCCGCTGAGACAGCCTTGACTGCGATCGCGTCGCGCAGTTCAGTTAGGGTGGTATCGGTCGGGTTCATGCGCTCGGCCCATCCCCCAGTACCTTGGGCACCTTGAAGAACGGCGGGGTCTTCGCCGGCGCATTCGCCAACGCCGAATCCGTCGACATCCCCGGCCGCTCCTGGTCCGCACGAAGCACATTCACAAGCTCCAGCGGGTGGGCCATCGACTCGACACCGTCCACGTCCAACTCATTCAGCTTGCCGATGTAATCAAGCACCGCCGCGAGCTGCTCTGTGAAATGATGCACATCATCCTCACTCACATGCAGCCGACTCAGCTTCGCGACGTGCCGGACATCGGCCTCGGTAATCGTCTGTCCCTTACTCATGGCCGGTAGGATAGCGGAAGAGGGAACAGGGTTCAGGGATCGGGCTGTAGGATTCACAACGTTGGCAGGCCTGTCACGAGCGATCCCTGGTGCAGATGACTACCTAGACCCCAGACCCTGGACCCCATACCCTATCCCCATGCCCGACACCACCCTCCTGGAATGTTTCGACAACCCAAGCCCCGGCCGCGACTACGTCATCGAACACGTCGCCGAGGAGTTCACCAGCGTCTGCCCCAAGACCGGCCACCCGGACTTCGGCACCGTCACGCTCCGCTACGTCCCCGATCAACTCTGCGTCGAGCTAAAGAGCCTCAAGCTCTACCTCCAAGCCTTCCGCAACGAGGGCATCTTCTACGAAGCCGTCACCAACAAGATCGCCGACGACCTGGCAGAGTTGATGTCACCCAAGTGGATGCTCCTCCGCACCGACTGGACCGGCCGAGGCGGGATCCACTCATCGATCGAAGTCGAGTTAGGTGATGACTCATCCGAATGATCAGCGGATGCGTAAGTTGATTGCACCAAGAGGCGCCCACGTTTAGCCTGTCCGGCCACGGCCCGCCGCTTCTCGAAGGTGAAATGTAAAAACGCACACTGATTCAACGATTCCGCCGTATCACCGCGAGGCCGCCGAGACCCATGAGGAGCAAGGTGGTGGGCTCTGGGATTAACGCGCCTTCCAACGGCGGTGTCCCCGCGTTCCAATTGCCTAACACAAAGTTAAGATCCTCGATCCCGACGAAGCCGTCACCCGACGGGTCGGCCAGCGCGTCGGCGGGGGGGACGTTCTGGTTCCATGCACTCAGCACGATGTTCAGATCGTTGATCCCGACGAAACCGTCACCGTCCAGATCACCGGCCAAGCCGCCGGCGATATTGACCGTTAGGTACTGGTCGACCGAGACATTAATGATCTGCCGGACCGTCCCATCGGGCCAGACGATCCGCAGCTTGTCGATCGTGGTCGCCGCCCCGAGCCCGAAGTGCACCGGCAGGTCGCTCTGATTAAACGTGCCGGCGTTGGTGTTAGCCTCCCGGCGGATCGTGCGTTCCTGGGGGGTGCCCTCGTCAAGCGTCGCGTAGATCGACGCGCCGATCCCCGTGGTATTGTCGGATGAACCTTCCAGTTCGACGTAGAGCCAGTGGTTGCCGTTGGTCGCGGCATCGCTGATAAAGAACCGCTCGTCCGAGCCGCTGTCGGTTGTGGCCAGCAGGTCCTGGTCACCGTCGCGGTCGATGTCCGCCCAGGCGCTGTCATAGGATCCGCGATTTACTTCCTGCAGGCCTTCGGTGACCGTCACGTCGGTGAACTCCCAGTTCCCGTCGTTGCGATACAGCTTGCGTGCGTTGTTGTTGCCGTTCAGTGGCTTGTGGTCGTGGAAGAACAGGTCCAGGTCGCCGTCGTTGTCGTAATCGACCGCGCGGGCGCCGTTGAGGTCGCCGCTGGTGTCGGTGAGCAGGGCGTGGCCGGTGATCGTATCGACATCGGTGAACTGGTTGCTCCCGTCGTTGCGGAAGATCTTGCTCGCCTCGCCGTCCGCCCCGGTCATGTAAAGATCCAGGTCGCCGTCGTCATCGAAGTCAAGGAACTCCGACCCGTAGCTGTTGCTGTTGTACTGGGTGCCGTTGGTGTCGGCGACATCGATAAAGCTCAGCGAGCCGGTCTGCGCCAGTTGGTTCTCGTAGAAGTTGTTGCGGATGGTGCCCGAGCCGTGGCAGGTGGAGATGTAGATGTCCAGGTCGCCGTCGCCGTCGGTGTCACCGATCGCCTTGCCGTAGGCTTTGCTCCCAAAGTCTTCCTGGAAACCCACCGCCGCACCGACCGGCGTAAACGAACCACCGGGGCCCTGCAGATAGATCTCGTGCCGCTCCGGGCCTTCCATCGCGATGATCAGGTCCAGATCCTGGTCGCCATCGATGTCGCTCCAGGCCACGTTCTGGTGGAACCCCGGATCATTTAGACCGGTAGCCGTGCTCTGGTTGGAGAACCCGGACACACCGTCGTTCCTCAGCACATCACCGGTCGCCCCGATGTTGGATTGGCCGACAAACACGTCGACGTTGCCATCGCCGTTGTAGTCGCCCCAGGCAGCGCTCCAGGACGACCCCAGCCCGGAAGGCAGCTGACCCGAGATGTTCGTGAAATTCACCGACCCGGTCCCGATCACATTGTTGCGGTAGAGTTGCTGAGACCCCGCCGCGCCTTGGAATAGCAGGTCCAGGTCGCCGTCGTTGTCGATATCCCCATACGAGGCGCTGCGTGAGTTGAAGTTCGCGCCGCCGAGGATCGATGCTCCCTGCTCGGAGAACGTAGGCTGAGCGGACACGTCGGTCACCAACACCAGCGGCTCGAGCGTGCAGGCTAAAAATACCAGGGGGATCAGTACGTTTGACGACTTCATGGCTTGATCTCCCGTAAAGGTAGAGTTCAATTACAACAACATTCCCGCCCGTGACCTTCGACCGAAAGACAAATCGTGAAAGGCCTGTCGGTTTAACAGTTCTGCCTGGTCTGGTCACATCCTAGACGGCCCATGGATATCAAGGCCCGTCCACGGCCGCCCGGGTCGAAAGATTATACCACACCGCCCCGCAATTTAATACTGTTTTATGCGCGGGGTGTGTGCCTGCATAAAAACATCTTTCCCCCTCTATATCGCGGCGAAATCACGGCTGCCATCAGCACGTGGACATGCGTCTGGCCGCTTGATCGATTACCGCTTGCCCAGCTTAACCTGCTTGTGCCTGAAGCAGCCCACCTCGTGGTCGTTGACCAGGCCGACCGCCTGCATGAAGGCGTAGCAGATCGTTGAGCCCACGAACTTGAACCCGCGCTTCTTAAGGTCCTTGCTCATCGCGTCGGACTCCGGTGTCGTCGCGGGGATGTCTTTGAGCGAACGCCACTTGTTAATCTTTGTCTTGCCGCCCACAAACGACCAGATATATGAATCGAAGCTGCCGAACTCCTCACGCACCGCGAGGAAGGCCTTGGCGTTCCCGATCGACGCGGCGACCTTCAATCGGTTCCGCACGATCCCGGGGTCCGCCAGCAGCCTGTCGACTTTACGCTGGGTGTACCGTGCGATCTTCACAGCGTCGAAGCCGTCGTACACCTTGCGGTAGTGATCGCGCTTCTTGAGGATCGTGTCCCAACTCAGACCCGCCTGAGCACCCTCCAGGATCAGGAACTCAAACAGCAGTCGGTCGTCATGCACCGGCACACCCCACTCGGTGTCGTGGTAGTCGTGCTGATGTTCTTTACTGGCCCACTTACATCGCGTCATAAGTGATCCTGATCGGCTTGAGGGCTCTAACGGATCCCATTGAGGAAATTAAGCACCGCCTTGCCTCGGTCGCTGATCTCGTGCTGCTGTGCCGGGCCCGGCTGGCGCTTGTGGATCATCCCCGCACGATGCAAGC
>JAJDCV010000022.1 GCA_029260675.1 Phycisphaeraceae bacterium | reverse complement strand
CTTGTGTGAATCGATCCCGACCGCCAAGGTATCGACCGCCTCATCGAGGTAGTCCTTGTGGATGTAGCACCGCCCGAGGAATTCGTGGGACACGGCCCGGCGTTTGGGGTCGGCTTTGGCCTGCTGGAACGCGCCGATCGCGTCGTCGTAACGCTGCGCCGCGTAGAGACGTCGGCCCAGTTCGTAACGCAGGCCCATGTCGGTCGGGTAGTTCTTGCAGCGGTCGGTGTATTCCTGCATCTCGAACGCGAGTTGCTTGGCCTTGCCGGCCTCGAATATCTTGACCATCTCCTGGTCGGCGGGGTTCTGGTCGATCCGGGCCTTGATCTGCCGCAGCACCCGGTTGAACTGCTTCATCTGGATGTCGCCCATCCGGACGCGCTGGCGGTACTGCCCGGTCTCTTCCCAGGACTTCTGCAGCAACGCGATCGCCTCTCTTTCGCTCTCGGCGGTCTCACGCGCGACCAGCGCGTCGACCAGCTTCTGCATCTTTGTGGCGTCCTGCGGGTCTTCTTCGTACTCGGCGCGGCGGCGGGCGATGATCTCTTCCGCGTCGGAACCGGACTTGCGGATCTGGGTTTCCTGCTGAATCGCCGACTGTGCGTCCGCGTCCTTGATGTTCTTGCGGAAGCCGCCCTCCCCCTCGTCGGAACTGTATTTTTTCTCCGACATCATCTGCTCGGCCTGGAGGTCTTTGAGCTCCGAGAGCAGCCTGCTGTCATTGGGGTTCATCGCCGCGGCCTTGCGGCAGGCCTCGACCGCCTTGTCGTAGCGGTCCAGCTTGGCGAACAGGTCTTTGGCGAGCAGGTACTTCTTCTGGCTGGGTTTTTTCTGTTGGCCGATCATCGGCAGCCAGATCTCCCCGACCCAGAACGCGACTTCGCCGAGGTGTAATTCTTCTTCTTCGATTTCGTAGGCTTCCACCGCTGCTTTGAAGACATCCCCTGCGAGCCCCTCGTCCAGGGGATTCATCGCCCAGAGTTTCTCGGCGTGGAGCATCTTGTCGATCTCGGACGGCCCGAGCTTTTTCATCTTTTCCCTCATCCCCGCCGGTTTGCCGCCACTGACCTTGCGCCGCTTGGCGACGTTGTGCAGCGCCTCGTGCTGCTTGACGTTGTCCGGGTCGTGACGCAGGCCGTTGATGAAGCAGTCGATGGAGTAGTCGTAGTTGCTGGCGTTGGCGGTGTCCTCGGCGTATTCGAAGAACCGCCGGGCCTTGCGCGGGTCGCGCTTGAAACCGTCGTCGGAGCCACCACCGCCGTTACCGTCGCGGGCACCTTTGCTTTTGCCACCGCCTTTTAACTTATCTAAGAAACCCACTGGCTTGCTCACGGGGGGGTAATATCTCTGGACCGTCCGGGCCGATCCGGACACGGAATTGTAGGGGATGAGGGCTGGTTTGGCTATCTTCCGGAGCCCAGAATTGCAGCCGTCGGTTTGCCCGTTGAGCCCCCTAAACGTAAGGTTGCGGCAGACTTGCAGCCAGTTAAGCAGAGGCCGGTCACTATCGGACCCGATCCACCTCCCAAGCCCTTGTTAAATTGGAAGAACCATGATTCAGTTAGCGATCAACGGTGCGGCGGGGCGGATGGGGCGTCGGCTGATCGCCTTGGCGGGCGGTGACAGTGACCTGCGTTTAGTCGCGGCGCTGGACCACCCAGGCTGCGGGTTGATCGGGCATGACGCCGGACGGGTCGCCGGGGAGGACGAGGCAGGTGTCGCGGTGTCCTCGACCCTCGACGCCAAGCCGGACGTCGTGATCGATTTCAGCGTGCAGCCCGCGGTGTTGCCCGTGGTCAAGCTCTGCCACGAGCGAACCATCCCGCTGGTGATCGGGACGACCGGCCTGACGGCGCAGGATCAACAGGCCATCGACGATGCCGCCCAAACGGTCCCCGTTCTACAAGCACCGAACATGAGCCTGGGCGTCAACCTCTTGTTCGCGCTGGCGGGACAGGTCGCCAAGCAACTGGGCGATGATTACGACATCGAAGTCATCGAGGCCCACCACCGGTTCAAGCAGGACGCGCCCTCCGGAACCGCGATGGGGCTGGTCGAGTCCATCTGTGACGCGACCGGCAAGGATATCGTCAACGACGTCAAGCACGGCCGATCCGGCATGGACCCGCGCACCCCCGGCGAGATCGGCGTCCACGCCCTGCGCCTCGGTGATGAGGTGGGGCGGCATTCCGTCTGCTTCGCCACGCTCGGCGAAGAAATCCAGCTTACCCACAAAGCCAATACCCGCGACACCTTCGCCTCGGGCGCCCTGCGTGCCGCGAAGTGGCTGGTGGGCAAGCCGGCGGGGCGTTACACGATGAAAGACGTTTTAGGGCTGTAATAGACGGCTCGCCTCAATGCGTGATTCGGCACGACGCCTGACGCCAACGGCCGCCGGTGCTATAATGCCCGACGCGAAACGCACGCTCTCTTGGAGGTTTCATGAGATGACCACGCACAGCCCCGCAGACCTCACACCGGTCATCCCCGCTAAATCTCCCCTACACCCCAAGACCAGGCATGCCGAGCGAAGCGAAGCTCCCGGGGCTGTCCGGCGCTTCATGCAGGACCACTTCCTGCACTTCAACAGCCGGGAGGTCGTCGCCGCGGCCAGGGGCTACGAAAAGCACCTCGACGCCGGGGGGAAGATGCTTATTTCTCTCGCCGGGGCGATGAGCACCGCGCGGATCGGCAAGACCCTCGCCCGGCTGATCCGTCAGGGCAAGGTCCACGCCATCTCCTGCACCGGGGCCAACCTCGAAGAAGATCTGTTCGTCATGCTCGCAGGCTCGGAGTACGAGCACTGCCCGGACTGGCGCGCCCTCTCCGCCGACGATGAGCAGGCACTCTACGACCGGGGCATGAACCGCGTGACCGATACCTGCATCCCAGAGACCGTGATGCGCCATCTGGAACGCCGGCTCATCGAGCGCTGGGTCGACGCCTCCAAGGCTGCCGGGGGCGGCGTCCGCAAGTTCCCCTACGAATACCTGTTTGAGGTTATCCGTAGCGGCGAGTTGGACGACCACTACCAGCATCCCGTCGAGGAGTCGTGGATGATCGCCGCCGCCGAGATGGGTATCCCCGTGTTCTGTCCCGGCTGGGAGGACTCGACCACCGGCAACATCTTCACCGCCATGGTAATGAAGGGCACCCTCC
>JAJDCV010000021.1 GCA_029260675.1 Phycisphaeraceae bacterium | reverse complement strand
TCGAGCTGATCGACCTGCTGAGGTGTTGCGCCTTTTTGAGGAGCGTAGACATGTGCCGCGCCGTTGGGGCCGGCTAGGGGGTTGGTGACGTCGCAGGCGACGGTGATTTGTGTCTCCTCCAGCCGTGGGTCAAGTTGTGATACGTCGATGCGCGCGATTGATTTGAGCATCCCGCCTGTGATCGGAAACTGGATAAGTTGGTCGGCGGCGTCGTAGAAACGAGCCCCGAGCCTCTGGGCCATCCCGCAACCGCCATCGTTGGTGGCGCTGCCGCCAATGCCGACGGTGATCAAATATACGTCGTGCTCCAAAGCCGACAGGATCAACTCGCCGGTCCCGAACGTGGTGGTCCGTGTCGGGTCGCGTCTGCTTGTAGACACCCATTGCAGGCCGGACGCCTGGGCCATCTCGATAACAGCAGCGGGGGTATCACCCTTACTCAATAGATACCAGCACGCCTCGATGGCCTCGCCCAACGGGCCCTTGCAGGTTGATGTTATCAGCGTGTGTGGGTTGCCCCTGGCGATGACCGAAGCGAACCCCTCGCCGCCATCGGAGATCGGGCAGACTTCGACCATGGCTGTAGGCGATGTCATGCGGACAGCGTCGGCCATCACATCCGCGGCAAGGTCTGCCGAGAGCGATCCCTTGAAGCTGTCCGGGGCGCAGATGACTTTCATGGCCTAAGTCTACCGACTTCGCCGAGGTTGTCGTGGCCCGGTACACTTGCCGGCGATGAGTGAAGCCATTGATGAAACCATGATGCGGCTGGCGCTGGAGCAAGCCCGGCTGGCGGCCGAGATTGGGGAGGTCCCGGTCGGCGCCGTGGTGTACCGGGGCGACCAGGTGCTGGCATCCGCGTACAACCTGCGGGAGAGCAAGGCCGACCCGACGGCCCACGCGGAGATACTGGCACTAAGACAGGCTGCGGAGGCGGTGGGCACCTGGCGGCTGGATGGCTGCGCGATCGCGGTGACGCTGGAGCCCTGCCCGATGTGCGCCGGCGCTCTATTGAATAGCCGCATCGAAAGGCTGATCTACGGTGCCCCCGACCCGAAGATGGGGTGCGTCGATACACTTTATGAACTCTGCACGGATACACGGTTCAACCATCGGCTGGAGGTGAGCGGTGGCGTGATGGTGGGTGAGTGCGTCGAAGTATTGCAGGCGTTTTTCAAGGCGCGACGTGGTAATAACAAGCCTACCAAACCCACTCCCAACGATCCGGTTTAACCCACGTCGATCAGCCCCATCGCTTCGCCGTACTGCTGCATGAGAACACGGCGCAGGGGTTTGTGCTTGTCCGAGGTAAGGAACGGGTCGGTGTCTATCAGGGTCTGAGCGTCGCGCTTGGCGAGTTGCAGTAATTCCATGTCCTCGGGGATGTTTGCGACGCGCAGCGGCGGTAGGCCGGACTGGCGTGTGCCGAAGAAGTCGCCCATGCCTCGGATCTGAAGGTCACGTTCGGCGATCTGGAAGCCGTCGGTCGTCGAGGCGATCGCGTCGAGGCGTTGCGAGCCCTCCTCGGTGGTGGGATCGGAGATGAAAACGCACAGGCTCCGTCGGCCGTGATCCCCCCTGCCGACCCGGCCCCGAAGCTGGTGGAGTTGAGCCAGCCCGAACCGCTCGGCGTGCTCGATAATCATCACGGTTGCGTTGGGCACATCGACCCCGACCTCGATCACCGTGGTGGCGACCAGGACGTGGATCTCGCCGTTGCGGAACTTGCCCATGATTTTTTCGCGTGACTCACGTTTGAGTCGGCCGTGGACGGTGGCGACCTTGAAGCCCCGGCAGAACTTGTCCTGCAGCAGCTTGGCGTGGTCACGCACATTGGTGAGTTGCTTGGCGGACTCCTTGCCGGCGGCGTCGATCGCGGGGACGACGACGTAGGCCTGCTCGCCGCGCTCAAGCCGTGTGCGCAGGTAGGTGTAGACCTCGTCGGCCTGTGCGGGCATCACGACACGGCTGGTGATCGGTGTGCGTCCCGGTGGCAGGCCGTGGATCGTTGAAATATCCAGGTCACCAAACAGCGTCAGGCTCAGCGTCCTTGGGATCGGGGTGGCGGTCATGACCAGGTGATGCGGGACGTGGCGTTTGCCGTCGGGGTCGGGCTTGGCGTGGCGGTTGCTGTCGCGGAAGGCGGCCCGTTGCATCACACCGAAGCGGTGCTGCTCGTCAATTACGGCGACGGCGAGGCTGTGGAATTTCACATGGTCCGCCAGCAGCGCGTGGGTGCCGACGACCAGATCCACTCCCCCGTTTGCGATTTTTTCGAGCAATTGCTTGCGTTCGCCGCCGGTCTTGGGTGGATGGGCGCTGGTCAGCAGGGCCGTGGTGACGTTTGCCCCTTCGAGCATCTGAGAGATTGACGCGTGGTGCTGTTCGGCGAGCAACTCCGTCGGTGCCAGTAACGCACCCTGGTGACGATCCGCCACCGCCAGAAGCAGCGCGTACAGCGCAACCACCGTCTTACCCGCGCCGACATCGCCCTGGAGCAGGCGGTTCATGGGGATCGGCCGGGTCAAATCGGCGGCGATCTGCTTCACCGCCAGCGCCTGCTGGTCTGTCAACTTGAAGGGGAACCTCGCGAGGATGTGTGTATCGATCGCGTCGGTGAAATGAAGCCCCGGTGCGGCCAGGCGTTTCTGGACATACGCTCGCTTCATCGCGATCCCAAGCTGCAATAACAACAACTCATTGAACGCCAGCCTGCGCCGAGCGGCGCCGGCGTCTTCCAGCGTGTCCGGGGCGTGCACCCACTGAAGCGCCTGCGCCAACGGCGGCATCGCGTGGTGTTCAAGCAACCCGGCGGGCAGCGGGTCGGTCACGTCCGGCAGCACGGCGGGCAAAACCTCCGCGACCGTGTGCTCGATCACAGACGAAGGCAGATCTTCTGTCGCCGGGTAAACAGGACGCAGACGTTCCTGTCTTTGAGGCGTAGCGTCGGGCTCTTCAAGGGGTTCCCACTTGGGGTTGACTATCTGCGGGTAGTTATTGAAGCTCTTGACCTTGCCCTGCACGCGCACGGCAAGCCCGGGATGGATCTTGTCGCGGAGGTAGGTGGCGTTGAACCAGACCAGGCTCAGCGTGCCGGAGTCATCCGTCAGCGTGGCTTCGAACCGGCCCTTGCGTCCCCGTCCCTGCGCTGCGACCCAGCGCGCGGTCTGGACCACTCCTCGGGCCGTGCCGATCGTGTCGTATTTCAGTTGCTTGATCGCGCCCTCGTGTGCGTGCTGCTCGTACCGCATCGGCAGGTGCCGCAGCAGGTCGCTGACGGTGTGGATATCCAGCCTGGCAAAGAGGCGGGCACGCTGCTTGCCGATGCCGACCAGGTCGACCATCTTGGAGCCCAGGCGGGTTGGCGTCGTGATGTCTTTGGGCGAGGCCATCTGAGGATTCTACCTCGTGTGCACAGACAAAGCCGTACATGGGCGTGATGAACAGACTCACCGCCCCGCGTGTGCGAAGAGACGCCACTACAATACCGGGCATGAGTGCAAGTGATCCATGCCGACCATACGTGATTCTGGGCCCCACCGCCGGGGGCAAGAGCGATCTGGCGGTGGCGTTAGCGGAGGGTGTGCCCGGCGGGGGTGAGATCATCGGAGCAGACTCGATGCAGGTGTATCGCCACATGGATGCCGGGACCGCCAAGCCGCCCAAGGAGTTGCGCGACCGTGTGCCGCACTACCTGGTAGACATCGTCGAGCCGACCGAGCGGTTCACCGTAGCGGATTGGCTGGAAAAGGCGGAAGCATTGATCGGGTCACTGCGCGAACAAGGCAAGACGCCGATCATCGTCGGCGGGACGAACCTGTATCTCAAAGCTCTGTTGGTAGGGATGTTTGACGGCCCCGGTCAAGACCCCGCGTTTAGAGAATCTCTACAGGACATCGACCACGGCGAACTACACCGAAGGCTCGGCGAGGTCGACCCCGAGTCGGCCCAACGCATCGACCCAAACGATCGCAAACGGCTGGTCCGCGCGCTGGAGGTATACCACCAAACCGGCGAACCGATCAGCAGCCACCAGCAGCAATGGCAAGACGAGCCGGGTCGGACTTACCGGCACGACCCGGTGATGATCGGGATGCACTGGCCGGTCGAAGAGATCAACCCCCGTATCAACCTGCGGGTCAAGGCGATGTTCTACCCGGACCAGGTCGATCCGGTATTGGAGGCGGCGGCATGTCCTAACGGCGAGAGCCTGCCTGCGGAGACCCAAAGGCTTCACGAAGCCGGCCTGCTGGGCGAGCAGGCAAGCGAGGCTCTGGGATACAAACAGATCCTCGAACACCTGGAAGGCGGGATGACCCTGGACGAGGCCTTCGAGCGGACCAAGATCCTGACCCGGCGATTCGCCAAGCAGCAGCGGACCTGGTTGAGGCGATTTCAGGCGGTCAGTTGGCTGCCCGCCCAGGCGATGAGCCCCGCCGAGATGGCCCAGCGGGTGTTGTCTTTCACCCTATAAAGCCACAATTCCGGTATCGGGTACGGTCATCGCCACGGATGAAGGCCCCCGGCACCCACCATATATCATTGCACGCAAACAACTTACGGGTCGGACTTGACAATCGCCTCTGGGGCTGCTCAAGTGTCCCACCGCCTTCGGACCGATGAAAGCACAGCGGACTGGGCTTCCGACCCGGCCTGCACACGGCATGAATCCACGGCCCGATACGCGATTGAGTACCCCCAATACGATGGCCAAGAAGACCACCAAGACCTCCAAGAAGACGACTTCCAAGAAGAAAGCCCCAGCTAAAAAAGCTCCGGCGAAGAAGAAGGCCCCCCTGAAGAAGGTGTCGGCCGGGCGTCGCCGTGGGCCGGAGAACGTGGACGCCACCGGCAAGCACCTGGTCATCGTGGAGAGCCCGACCAAGGCCAAGACTATTAATAAGTACCTGGGCCCGGACTACGTGGTGATGGCCAGCGTCGGGCACGTCCGCGACCTGCCGCCGCGCAACCCCAAGGGCGTGAAGAACCCGGTGCCGGGTGTGGACCTGGAGAACCACTTCGAGCCGACCTACGAGGTGCTCAAGGATAAGAAGCCGACGGTCACCGCGCTGAAGA
>JAJDCV010000020.1 GCA_029260675.1 Phycisphaeraceae bacterium | reverse complement strand
GGATGATCCTCGGCGGGCCGTTGAGTTGGTTGGGTGATTCGCTGCGTGGCCTGGTCGATCACGCCGGGGGCTGGCCGGGCGCAATGATCGTGCTGGGCTGGCGGCCGGGTGTGGGTTGGGTCTTCGGCATGTCCGCCGTGGTCCTGGCGATCTTTTCCAGCGCGTTTGCAAAGCGCCGCGGCGCGCTGGTGGCGGTGGTATTGGTGATGGCGTTCTGGACCACCCTCGGGCAGACCGGCCGGGCCGAGAGCTGGTTAGGGCCCGCCAGGGATGACCAGCCCGCCGCACTGCTGACGATTTTCGCCGTCGGCGATGGGTCGTGTTACCTCTTGCAACTCCCCGAGCACACGCTGATGTTCGACTGCGGATCGCAACAGTACTTCGACATCGCCGAGTCCAGCATCGTGCCCGCGCTCAAGCAGATGGGGGTGACAAGGATCGATACTTTGATCCTATCCCACGCAGACATGGATCACTACGGCGGGAGCCTGGACCTGGCGGATCACATCGCGGTCGGCCGGGTGTTCGTCCCGCCCCAGCTATTGGAAGAAGCCGAGCAGAAGCCCGATGCCGCCGCGGCGTTCCTGGTTGAGGGGCTGACAGCGCGCGGCCTGCCGCCGCAGCCGATCACACGCGGCTGGGGAGAATTCGTCACAGTAACTGGCGAATCAGATGGATCCACTGAATCCGGGGCCGGGGCTGCTGAATTGCATGTCCTCTGGCCGCCCGCCGACTTCGCGCCGCGACGGGCCAACGACACCTCCGTCGTCCTGTCCGTTCACATCGCCGGCCGACGGATACTCCTTAACGGCGACATCGCGGACGAAGCGATGACAAATCTGCTCGCGCTGGAAGACCTCGCCGCCGACCTCACCGACCTGCCGCACCACGGCAGCATCGTCGATGCGTCCCCCGCCTGGCTCAAGGCCGTCGCCCCGAGCATCATCCTGCAATCCTCCGGCCGGGCACGGCTGTATCAGGACAAGTGGCCGGCGATCTTAGAGGGAATGGATGTGACGCGCTTAGTCACCGCGCGGGATGGGATGGTGCAAATGCGTCTTGCACCGGACGGCCACATGGAAACATGGTCGCTGATATCCACGTATGCAGAACAGTTACCGCGAAGACACGAAGAGCGCGAAGAGTAAGAAGAAATCAGATCGGACTATGGCCGCAAATGAACGCGAATAAACGCAAATGGGATGGGCTAGATTACGACCCCGATCCTATTCGCGTTTATTAGCGTTCATTCGCGGCTATGATCTTCGCGTCCTTCGCGTCTTCGCGGTGATTCCGAGGCCCGATCGCCTTAGGCGCTATACATCGTGTCCGACCCGGCGTACTGGGTGATGCCGCGGTCGGCGGTGCGTAGAAACTCGGCGAGTTCGGCGCAAAGCGGGTCGTCGCCAAGGTCTTGTGCGATGCGTTCGGCGGCGGCGGGGGTGGTGAGGCCCGCCTTGTAGATCAGGTCGAAGGCTTGTTGAAGTGGCTTGATGTTGTCGCGGTAACCGTTGCGGCGCAGGCCGATGACGTTCAGGGAGCCGACGCGCTTGGTGTGGTGGACGATGCAGAAGGGGGGCAGATCCTTGGTGATCCCTTCGTTGCCCGAGAGCATCGACAGCCTACCGACGCGGCAGAACTGCTGGACACCTGCGCCGCCTGCGAGGATGACGTTGCCCCCGACCTGGACGTGCCCGGCGATGACGGCTGAGTTGGCGAACATGCAGTCGTTGCCGATCGTGCAGTCGTGGGCGACGTGGGCGTTGGCCATGAGGTAGTTGTCGTGGCCGAGGGTGGTCGGGTGTTCGCCGGTGGCGCGGTGGACGGTGACGGATTCGCGGAAGACGTTTCGGTCGCCGATGACGGTGCCGGCCCCTTTAAAGTCGGGGCTGAACTTGCGGTCCTGGGGGTCGTACCCGATGCAGGCGAAGGGGTAGACCGTGTTGTCCGCGCCCATGGTCAACGGGCCCTTGAGGCAGGCGTGCGCCACCAATCGGCAGCCCGGGCCCAGCGTGACGTCGCCCTCAATGATGCAGTATGGCCCGACCACCACGTCGTCGGCGAGGTTGGCCAGGGGGTCGACAAAAGCGGTGGGGTGGATCGTGGGCAAGGTGTGGGTAGGGTCTTGGGTCTGGGGTTCAGGGTCTTGGGGACGGATATTGGTGGGTGTAGTCAACGTGGGTGCCGGATCGTTGGGGTTGGTCGAGGTCGTGCCGGGGTATTCCGGGGGCGTTCCTGGGACATTCCGGGGTGTGGATGGTTAGGTATGATAGAGGATCGGCCCATCTACGCCAGATCGGCCAATCCTGGGCGGCCCCGGCCGGTGCTGATTGTAGATGAGTAAACCCCATCCCCGTATGCCGTTGGAGGTGACCGACCTGGGTCGGATGCCCTACGCCCGGGCCCTGGCGGTGCAACGGGAGATCAACCTGGCGGTCTCGCAGGGCAAACCCGTCGGGGCTCCGGGGGCCGGGGGCAGTTTGCTGCTGGTCGAGCACGACCCGGTGATCACACTGACCCACCGCCCGGGCGTCTGGGACAACCTGCTGGCACCCCTTGACCAATTGGAAGCGTTGGGGATCGCGGTGGAAGTCACCGACCGCGGCGGCGACATCACCTACCACGGCCCGGGCCAACTCGTCGCCTACCCGATCCTCCGACTCAAACCCCTTGGCCTGAACCTCGGCAGCTACATGCGTCTGCTCGAACAGGTGGTGATCGATCTGTTGGGGACGTTTGGAATCACAGGCCAACGCGACCCCGATGCGATCGGCGTGTGGGTGGCGTGCGGGGACCAGGGATCAGGGATCGGGGATCAGGGATCAGCCCAGACCCCAGACCCAAGACCCCAGACCCAATTGGCCAAAGTCTGCGCCCTGGGCGTCCGTGTCCGCAAGAACACCACCATGCACGGCCTGGCCCTGAACGTCACAACCGACCTGTCACACTTCCAAACGATCGACCCCTGTGGCTTGGGCGGTCGGCCGGTGACGAGCCTGGCGGAGCTGTTGGGGGATCAGGTGCCGACGATGGAGCAGGTCAAGGCGGTGCTGGTTGAAAAGTTGAAAGCGGCAATTGATAACGTTCCCAAGGGGGCTGCGGAATGAATGATCAGAGGGTTAGACTTCGTGGCGTCTGGTTGGGGATTGCGGTGATGCTTTGCACCGTATTGTTCATGGGGATACTGCTGGCACTGTCGGATGCTTGGGGGCAGGCAGTTTTCAAGAGCGAGCTGATCTTTTTCTTTTGGACTTACTGGATCGGTTTTTTACTGTGTTGGATAGCGTTGTGTTTTCTTCTCAGACATGCAAATAAACAGGGCAATCAGCCGTCCGATTTATTTGCGGTGCTTATGATTATTTTGTTTGCTTTTGCTTTTCGGTTTCATTTGGTCGATATGACACAGCCCGTGCTCAGCGATGATATCTGGCGGTACATCCATGATGGGGGGATGCTCGGGCAGGGGACGAACCCTTATCTTGTAGCTCCGGATGAGTTGCCGGCCGATCAGTTCCCAGTTCCGCAGATCGTGGACAGAATGAATAACCCCGGCCTGGTCACGATCTATCAGCCGACCAGCCAGTACGTTTTCGCGGGGCTGGATCGGTTGTGGGCGATGAGCCCGGCGTCCTTTCAGCGCTGGGATCCGGATCACGACAGGCTGTTTCGGTATGGATTCGTGCTGTTTGACATGGCGTTGATCGGGCTGATCCTTTGGCAGTTGCGTGTGATGGGCCGAAGCGCCTGGTGGGCGGTGGCTTACGCCTGGCACCCGTTAACGATCAGCGAGGTCGCGGGTTCGGGGCACCAGGACGTGATCGGGATCGCGTTTTTGTTGTTGGCGCTGGTGTTGGCTGGGCGGTTGGTGAAGTTGGAGGCGGGAGAAGCGCTAAGCCGCAAGCGGCTTTTGATCGCGGTGTTGGCCGGGGTGGCGTTTGGGTTGGCGGTGGGGGTGAAGCCTCTGGTGTTGCCAATCGCATTGGCGCTGGCGTGGGTGTTGCGTCGGCGTCCGGGGGTGGTGGTGGTGTCGGCGGGGGCTACGGTGTTGACCGGCATCACGCTCTACCTGCCGTTTATGCTGATGGACGGCGGGATGACCGGGATGATCGAGACGATGCGGACGTTTGTCGATAAGTGGGCCTTCAACGGCTCGGCTTACGATTTGGTTACACGTTATGTCGTCGGCAAATCCTGGGTCGATTATCTGGCGATCGCGGTATTGCTGGCGGTGATCGTGGCGACACTGTGTAAAAAGGTGATGGGGCAACGTCCCGACGCGATACGGACCGCCGGGGCGTTCCTGTTCGCATCACTCCTGGTTTCCAGCACGGTCCACCCCTGGTACCTGCTGTGGGCGCTGGCGCTATTGCCGATGTATTTCTCCCCGGCGTTGTGGGTGTTCAGCCTGACCGTCGCCGCGTCCTACGCCGCACATTTGTACCCGGGCTACCGCGTGCCGACGTGGGTTGTGATTATGGAGTACCTGCCGGTGTACGGTGTGTTGGGATGGGGTTGTTTGCGGGCGTTACGAAGATTGCGTCCCGTTTAGCGGGCGATCGCAGATCGCCGTTGTTTGACTTTGCGGTCAACGCGCGGATCTTCGATCCGCCGCTAAACGTGTGAAACTGGATGCTAGTGGTGAATCGGAGTTGAGTTAAAACACCCTGATCAACGAGCTCTTCTGTTCGCCGATGTTTCTTCCGGCTTCTTTCTGGATGATGGTGGCGCCGTTGCCGAGGTTGTAGGGGAATTGTTTTTGGAGTTCGCGGATCTGGGGGGCGTAGGTGTCGTGTGTGCCGACGGTGACGAAGGCCTGTTCGTAGCTGAAGACGCCGACGGCGAGGATGGAGCGGTAGGGGCCGTGGTAGTAGTAGGCCTCGTGACCTTGTTCACGGAGGATGCGGACGGCCTCTTCGGCGGCGTCGCGGAAGTTATGGCCGAAGGCCTGGTCGTAGAACCCGATCTGTAAGGAGTAGTACCCGATGAACTGCCGCAGGTCGAAGGGGTCGGCGATTGCGCGTCCGCCGCCGACCAGGGCGACCAGTTGGCTTTCGGTGAACGGTCGGGTGCCGTCCAGTTCGATCTGTTTGACTTTGGCCAGTGCGGTCCGGACCGCCGGGTCGGAGGCTTCCTGGAATCGGCTGTGGTAGACGCTCGCGGTGTGGCCCAGGTCTTCGATCCAGAAGTCGGCGAGGTTGGTCTGTGCCCGCAGTTGCTGGATCAGTTCCCGGGCCAGGTCGTGGCGGTCCGGGCCGGAGAACTGGGTCATCTGAATCGCCCAGCCTTGCCCGGCGGCGGCGTCCTGGAGGCGGCCGGATCTTTGGGACCGCCTGGGCTTGGGGTCGGCCGGTAGGTTGTCCCAGGAGCTGCGGACCACGCGCGTTTCCATCTCGCAGCCGGCCATCATCAGCAGCAGGGCCAAACCGATCAGGATCGCCAGCCGGGTCGTTTTCATGTTTTTGTTACACGTCGGGGTGTTTA
>JAJDCV010000019.1 GCA_029260675.1 Phycisphaeraceae bacterium | reverse complement strand
GGGGTAGGCGGTGATGGGGTATCGGCCGGTCTCGACGAGGGCCTGCATGGCCATGGTGATGTTGTAGAGCTTGATGTACCAGATGGAGATGGTGCTAAGCAGGTAGCCCAGGCTGTAAAGCATGAGCACGGCCAAACCCATCGCCACGACACCGAGCAACACCCCCACCCCTGGGATATCTGCCTCGGACATCCCAGATACAGCGCCACTCGCCTGGCCGTAGTCGCGGGTGATTAGCGCATACCCCACGATCGCCAGCCCCATGAGGATGTTGGGGATCCCCCATAGCGAGACCGAGCGTACCGAGAGCCAGAACTGGCTGTCGATGGGTTTGAGCAGGACAAAATCGAGTGTGCCGTCGCGGACGTGCTCGGTGACTCGTATGCGGTTTGGGGTCATGAAGGCGGACTGCGTGCCTTCAAGGAATGTGAACACGCCGACAACCACCAGCGCGTCGCGCCAGGGCCAACCGCCCATCTGATAGCCGGTGCGATAAAACAGAAAGAGCATCAGCATGGTGCCGGCGAGGGTCATGACACTGGTGATCGCCGCCATCAGGAAATTGACGCGGTATTCCATCTCCGCAGAGATCGAGGCGGACCAGAAGATGCGGAGGATGTTGAAATATCTCAGCATGGGGGATGGTGGATTGAGGATGGGGGATGGGCCGTCGCCGGGTGTGATTGCTTCATCGCTATCCTTGTGGTGGTAAAGATCTTCATCATGGATTCTCTCAAACGGCGGTTCACACTCCGCACCCATCCGGTATCCCCCATCGACCATCCGCCATGCTTAGGCTCCCATCGCGGAGTAGTGTTTCAGTCCTTTGTGCCAGAGGTATCGGTAGAGGATGAAGAAGACGGTGGCCCAGGCGAACATGGTCAGGAAGCCGCGGAGCAACGGGACTTCGCCGTGGACCAGGAGTGTGGCGGGGAACCAGACCATGTAGGGGAACGGGGTCCACAGCAGGACTTCGCGGAAGGTTTCGGGGATCGCTTCGAATGGGATAATCAGGCCGGACAGGAACATGTAGGGAAGGAACAGCACGGCATCCATCGCGGCGACGCGCTCGTGCCAGAAGGCGGCCATGCAGAGGGCGTACTGCATGAAGAAGCGGAGCAGGAACGCGGTATGGCAGGCGACGACGGCGAGCAGGATGTTCCCAATCCCCGGCCACCAGGCGGCACCGTCCGCCCCGCCGGTCAGCGTCTGGGGGTAGAGATACATAAACAGGCCGATGATCGCCGCGGCGAATGGCAGGCGGGTCCATTGTTCGCCCAGATGCAACAGGATGAAGCGGATGCACGGATCGATCGGGTGCAACAGTAGCGGGCTGAGTCGGCCGGAGACGATCAGGAATTCGAAGTGGTGGATCGTCCAGACGATGGTGACCTGTCGGATCAGGAATACAGCGATGAAGTAGCGGAACACCTCGACCTGACTGAACGGAAACAGGCCGGACTCCCCGGCCTGGGCCCAGACGCCCATCATAATCAACGGCTGCATCGTGGCGACCGCCCAGAGCGCGATCTCGGCGCGGTATTCAAACATCTCGGCGTAGTGAACACTGAACAAGACACGTAGTTTGCGGGGCCAGCCGACCGCGGGTTGTGAGGGTAGCTGTGTCATCCCGCCGACGGCTCCGCATCGATATCTGATCCGCTGTCTACGGATGGGTTGTCAGGTGAACCGCCGTCGAAGACCCGGCCGATGACTTCCTCGATCGGCGGGTCGGTCACGGTCAGATCGGTGACGTCCTGTTCTGCGAGCAGGCGGTCGACGGTCTTGGTCAGGGCGTCGCGCTTGACCAGCAGGCGTGCGGCCCGGCCGTCAATGGACTCGACCTCGGCGTAGCGTTTCATGGTGTCGTGGTCTGCGTCGTTTGCCAGCTCGACTTTCACTTCGCGGAACGGTGCGAATCGGTCGACGATCCCGGCGAGGCTGCCGTCGTAGATCAGCCCGCCTTTGTGGATCATCACGACCCGGTCGCACAGTGCGGTGATGTCGGCCATGTAGTGGCTGGTCAGCAGGATCGACGCGCCGTGCTGGCGGTTGTACTCGCGTAGGAAATTGCGCACGGCGGTCTGTGCATTGACATCCAAGCCAAGGGTCGGCTCATCGAGAAACAGCACCCTCGGATGATGCAGCAGGGCCGCCATCAGCTCGCACTTCATCCGTTCACCCAGGGAGAGCTTGCGGACCGGGCGTGTCAACTCGTCGCCGATCGAGAGCATCTCGGCCAATTCGTCAATCCGGCGTTTGGCTTCGTTGTCGGGGACGCCGTAGACCGCGGCGTTGACGCGCAGCGACTCGCTGGGTGGGAGGTCCCAGATCATCTGTTGCTTCTGGCCCATCACCAGGGTGATCTGTCGAAGCAGGTCGGGCTTGCGTTTGAAGGGCGTCTGCCCGAGCACACGGACCTGGCCGGCGGTCGGGTGGATCAGCCCGGTGAGCATCTTGAGGGTCGTAGTTTTGCCCGCGCCGTTGGGGCCCAGGAACCCGACGATTTCACCCGGCTCGATGGAGAACGAGACGTCCTTGACAGCCTGAATCATCCGGTACTTGCGCTTGACGAAGTGCGACAGCGTGCCGGCCAGCCCCGGCTGTTTGTCGGCGACGGCAAAAGTCTTGCTCAGGCTGTCCACCTCGACGGTTTTCATGGTCGGTGATTCTAACAGCGCAGCGGCGGGGATATCTCCCGTCATTTTCACTGGGTCACGGTGTCGGCTATAACCCTAGGCATGTCGCGGTCAGGCAATACACATGACTCGGGCCAAATGCTAAGCGTGGCGTGGTTGCGTGTGCTGGTTTTGTGCGTGGCCTGGGGTTTGATACTGGCGGTTGCGCCGGCCGCTTCGGGCCAGCCTAACGGGGCCGATGACCCGGCCGTAACGGTGCCTGAAAGCACTGAAGTGACCCCGCAGCCCGGGCCCGGCATCGAAGCGCCGCCGGTGTTGGATGAGCCCACCGAGCCGGCCGAAACCGAACAGACAAGCCGCAAACCCGGCCCCCGTGCAGCGATTCAGGGTGAGCAGGACAACAATCAATGGAGCATCACACGGGTGTTCCTGACGATCTGGAACGCCGAACTCTTTAGCGCCGGCGGCAGCCCGATTGAATTGAACCAGCTAGTGTTGGCGCTGTTGATCATCCTGCTTGGGATCTGGATCAGCAAGCGTATCGCGCAGCTGGTGCGCTTCCGTGTGTCGAAGATCCATCGTATCGACTCGCACGCTGCGGCGGTGATCCAGACGGTCGTGTTTAACGCCTTGGTTGTGATCATCGTCCTGGCGGCCATGCCTATCGCGGGGATCCCCACGACGATCTTCACGGTGCTGGGCGGTGCGGTGGCGATCGGGATCGGCTTTGGGGCGCAGACCCTGTTTAACAACCTGATCTCCGGGCTGATCATCATGCTCGAGCAGCCGATCCGTTTGGGCGACATCGTTCAGGCCGGCGAGCACGAGGGGACGGTCGACGCGATCAACAACCGCTGCACGCACATCCGACGCAGCGACGGGGTCGACGTGCTGGTGCCCAACAGCCACTTCCTGGAGCAACCGGTTATCAACTGGACGCTGTCGAACAAGACCGTCCGGGGCTCGGTCATCGTGGGCGTGGCTTACGGCTCGGCGACGGACACGGTCGCCCGCCTGATGCGGCAGGTGGTGGATGAACACACGCTGATTCATGAACGGCCCGAGCCGATCGTGCTGTTCAATGATTTCGGTGACAACGCCCTGGTGTTCGAGGTCTACTTCTGGTCTAACATCCGCCGACCTATGGACCTGCGTAAGATCCAGAGCGATGTGCGCTTCCGTATCGACGAGCTCTGCCGAGGAGGCGGGATCACGATCGCGTACCCGCAGCGGGATATTCATCTGGATTCGATCAAACCTTTGGACGTCCGTGTCGTACAAGAATCAAGCGGCGGCGTATTCACACCTACTTGACACAAGGAATATCCACTATGAGAAGACCATTAAGAATGATGACAGCGGCACTCACTCTGGCCCTCACGACGGCCCTGACCTCCGCCGCCGAGCGTGTGGACCCGGTGATCGGCGAAGCGGCGCCTCAATTCAGCCTCAACGACGTCGTGACCGGCCAGACCATCAACCTCGCGGACTACCAGGGCAAGGTCGTCGTCCTCACTTACCAGAGCATCCACTGCCCCTGGGATAAGATGCGCGAGTCCGGTGGATACCAGCGGTACCTGTCTCCCCTGAGCCAGCAGTACGCCGACCAGGACGTGGTATTCCTGGCGATCAACTCGAACAAGAACGAGACCGTCGAAGAAGTCGGTTCGTACCACCAGGAGCACGCGCTGCCTTACCCGATCCTCAAGGACACGGATAACATCATCGCCGATGCGTACAACGCGCAGACCACGCCGCATGTTTATGTGATCGGCGCGGACGAAGCGCAGACGCTTTTGTACATGGGCGGCGTCGAGCAGATCCCGACCAGCCCGGAGGTCTGCGGCCAGATGGATGAGAACTACCTTGAGCCCGTACTCACGGCGGTGCTGGCCGGTGAGGAGTTGCCTTACACCAAGACCGCCAGCAAGGGC
>JAJDCV010000018.1 GCA_029260675.1 Phycisphaeraceae bacterium | reverse complement strand
GCAGGATGGTCTTGCCGGCCTTGGGCGGGCTGACGATCATGCCGCGCTGCCCGTACCCGATCGGGCAGAACAGGTCGATCAACCGGCAGGACGGGGGGCACTCGGGGTACTCAAGGTCCATCCTCGGCTCGGGATCGACCGTGGTCAGATCCTCGAACTTGCGGGCCTGCTTGAGAAAAACCTCCGGCTCCATACCCTCGACAGAAATAACCTTGTTGACCCGCAGCGCGTTGGGTGCGATCGCGTCGAACTTGGGCTTCTTGGTCTTGCGGTTCTTGCCCTTGCCTTTTCGGCCGCCGCCTTGGGGCTGCTGGTTGTTCCCGCCGCCGCCGCCCATCGGCTTGCCCAGCTCAACTTCCAGCTGCAGACCGGGACGCAGGCCGAAACGGTCGATGTCCTTGGCCAGCACCACCGGATCGTCCGGCGATGAGATGTAGGTCTGGTCCAGTTGGCGTAGCCGGCCATCGGCCCGCTTACCGATCTCTAGGATCCCGGTCATGGTTTGCATAGATGCCGCTCGTGGGGGCGTCGGGTTCACACGCGACGCCGAGGCGAAAAAAGAATTAGCCGATCCGGTTCAGCCCGGGCACGGCACGGGGCGATCTGCCCCAACAAAATTATGATCCGATTCAGGGTGCGCCCCTGGCCCATAACAGGCCTGCGTCGGCCATGGGCTCCGCTGACGCGATGTCGACCTCTTGGGATACGCCCTGGACAGGGCCTGCGCCCTTTCTCCGATGTCTGGGCTGTTTTGGATGCCCGGCGTACACGGGGTCATTCGACCCCTGCCGGTCACAACCCGGCACCGCCGTACTTTCCTCCGGGTGCCGACCTGTGCAGCCTCAATCAAGCCCACAAGCCGTGCTGTTACCCCTCTGCTCGCCCTCAAACCTCGAAATGCCGCACTTGATACGGCGGCCTGTTTGTCCTGGCGGTTCGGCCCGATCCCCGTCAAGGGGCCCGGCCGGATGGGAGATGCCCCATTTGTACCCCCTTCGGCCAAATCAAGCAAGGGGCCAAGCCCAACACCCATCTACTGACACATTTCCACACGTCTCCCCGGCCAGTCAGACACCCAACCCGCCCGATAACCCGATACGAAGCCCGGAGAGCTGGGGGGAACCGGGGGGAAGCCGGGAGAACCGGGGGAACCCCTCGCAACCACCGGGCGTATCTGTTATACCCGGATCGCTGCGATTCTCCATGTGCGGATGTTTATTCGATGACGACAACCCAAGTGCTCCTGGTCTACTGCCTGCTGATCCTCGTGGCCTCGCTCGTCGGCGGGCTGGTCCCGCTGGTCGTCAAGCTCACCCACACACGGATGCAGTTGGCGATCAGCCTCGTCGCCGGGTTCATGCTCGGCGTCGCCGTCCTGCACCTGCTGCCGCACGCACTGATGACGATCCAGCCCGGGCCGGCCGCTAAGTGGTTGATCGCCGGGCTCCTGGCCATGTTCTTCCTCGAACGCTTCTTCTGCTTCCACCACCACGACGCACCGCCGGATAACCCACCGGTCGACGACCACAGACAAAGCGATCCCGATGCGCCCAAAGAACATGCCCACAGTCACGACCACGCACACGGCCACACCTGCGGCCACCACGCCGCATCCACCCTCGGTGAAGCGCAGGAACACCGCCTGGGATGGGGCGGCGCAGCGGTCGGACTAACCATCCACAGCATCATCGCCGGCGTCGCGCTCTCTGCGGCCATGAGTTCCCAGACACTGACCGACACACACGCCGTCACAGGTGCTTCCGGGGGCGTAAACTGGCCCGGGCTGGCGGTGTTCCTCGTGATAATGATGCACAAGCCTTTCGACTCGCTCACGCTGGGCACGCTGATGGCCGCCGGCGGCTGGTCCGTGCCGGCGCGGCACCTGGTCAACGCGCTGTTCGCACTGGCGGTCCCGCTGGGCGCACTGCTCTTCCAGTTCGGGCTCGCCAGCGCGCAAATACACGAAAGCTACGCCGTCGGCGCCACCGTCGCGTTCAGCGCCGGCGTGTTCCTGGTCATCTCACTAAGCGACCTGCTCCCCGAGTTGCAATTCCATCACCACGACCGCGGCAAACTCTCCGCCGCCCTGCTCCTAGGCGTCGCCATGGCCTGGGCCGCCAGCCACTTCGAAGCCGGGTCACACGATCACGACGGCCACGGACCCGATACACACAAACCCGCGCAGCATGACCAAACGACTAACCACCCCGGCGCAGACAGATCGCCCCTCACCCCCGGTGAACAGCCGGTGGATACCGATCCACACGACCATTGATCCCAATTAAAACAGAAACCCTTGCAATCCCTCCATCCTGCGTTAACCTCAAAGATGTAAACGATTACACCGGCCTCTGAGTCGAGCGGAGAAATCACCCGATGGGGTTTCCTGGCGGCGGTAAAACCATTCCCGTTTCGCACCTGATCAGATCGGTCTTTGGTCTCATCGTCCCGCGCGGGTCCGAACCTGTCACGGCCCAACGGCAAGCCCGGCTGTCCCGATCGCAGCACGGTTGCATCACACTTGAACCGCTCGAAGCCCGCCTGCTGCTCGCGGCCGATCCTGTGATCGCACAGTTCACCGACGTGACCGCACTGCACGGCCTGAACACCATCCCGGGCGGCTCAGGCGAGTTCCACGCAGGCGGGGCGATCTTCACCGACCTGACCAATGACGATTTCGCCGATCTCTACAACCCAAACGGCAACTCCCCGGGCACCGGCTCAACCAATTTCCTGCACGTTAATGTGTCAGATGGTTCAGGTGGCCGAACTTTTGTGCGCGTCGTCAATGATGGCGGCACGGGCGGCTCGTCGACAAGATCAACCGGGGCCGTCGCCGCCGACTACGACAACGACGGCGACCTGGACATCTATGTCACCGAATACCACGCGGACAACATCCTCTACAAGAACATGTGGGTCGAGGACCACCCCGCCGGCGGCGGAAACCCGACCGACCTGCGTTATGTTGATGTCACAAGCCTGACCGACCCCACACCCACGAACCCCGCGGGTGACATCCAACACGGCGTGGGGTTCGCAACATTCCAGAACCCCGACCCGGTATTCGGGAACGACCGGCTGGACGGCTCACTCTCCGCCGCCTGGGCCGATGTCAACCGCGACGGGTTCGTCGACCTCTACGTCGGGAACTGGGACGGGACCAACGGCGACCCGGGCACCGCACGCGACGGGCAACTCGGCGAACGCGACACCCTCTACCTGAACAACGGCGACGGGACCTTCACCGATATCACCATGGGGCCCAACGGCATATACATCACCCCACCACCAGCGGGTGTATCACTTCTTGATGACGGCAGCTTTGAATCGGCTGCTTCCGGCACACAAACCAGCAACAGCGACTGGGGCCTCAACGCCGGCGCAACCCCATCGGCTGTCTTCCAGGCCGCGCCCTGGGCGGCGACCCGCGGCGTGAACGGCGTGTGGTTCCAGGGGTTCTTAGGAACCGCAGCTAATCCGGTCAACGCGACTCTGACCCAGACGATCACCGTGGCCGATTCGGGTGTTTACAACCTGACATTCGATGCCAATGTCGAAGTCAACTTTGAAGCGGCCGAGTTCAAAATCACATTCAGTTCCAACGGCACCGGCGGCAGCGATCCGGTCGATATCCTGACGGCGACGCCAGACTTCAATACCTTCAATCAATACACGCTATCGCTTCCGGGCGTCACCGCGGGGGATCAACTGACGGTCCTGGTCGAGATGATCGACGCCGCGGTGCCCGCGCCCGGCCCTTCGCAATCGGTCCTGATGGATAACTTCGTACTTGAGCTCTCGGGCTCGGGTGGCGGCACGCCAACGGGTTGGGAGCAGGTCGGCGGCTGGGCGTTTGATGACTTTGGTTTTAATGACACCGGACTCCCCGGCGAGTTCTCCGGCCTCAACGCCATGCAGTTCGCCGACTTCAACAACGACGGCTGGCAGGACATAATCGTCGCCACCATGGGCGGCGGCGGCGGCGGGCCCAACCGCGACATGCTCTATGTCAACCGTGGAAACGACGCATTAGGCGACTGGCTGGGCTACCACCTGATCTCCTGGGAGATCGGTTTCGGCGGCAACGACAGCGGCGACATGGGTGTCACCGTCACAGACTTCGACAACGACGGCGACCTGGACTACTACTCCACCGATGGCGGGACCGCCCACTCGCTTTGGCTCAACCAGTTCGTGGATACCGGCAGCCTGACGTTTGTCGAGACGTTTATCACCGGGGTCTTCGCCTGGGGTGCAAACTTCCACGACTTCGACAACAACGGCCGGGCCGACCTTGTGATCGGCACGCAAAACAACAGACCCCCGCTCTTGCACCTGCAGGACACGGACGGGAACCTCACCGAGCAGGCCGTAACCGCGGGGCTGACCAACACCAACGGGCAGCGCGCGACGATCGTCGCCGACTTTGACCGGGACGGCTTCAGCGACCTGTTCTATCACAACATCTTCAATTCGGGCGGCAACCCGTTAGGCGTCGAACTCCTCCACAACAACTCCGCGGCGCTGAACCCCAACTTCCATTACCTGAACATCACGCTCGAAGGCGACCCGACACTGCCCGGCCCAATCAAGTCAACACGCGACGCCATCGGCGCCCGGGTTTATGTGACCGCCGACTTCGACGGCAACGGCACCGTCGCGGCTGACGAAACCCGGATGGAAGAGGTCCTCTCCGGCCACAGCCAGGCCGCATCCACAAGCAGCCTCGCGCTGGAGTTCGGCACCGGACACGCCACCACCGCCGATGTGCGGATCGTCTGGGGCAGCGGACGCGAACACACGATGACCCTCGCCACCGATCAGTTCCTTACCTTCAACGAAGGCGATCTTTCCGCGATACCGGGTGACCTCAGCGGTGATGGGTTTGTCGGCCTTACCGACCTGAACATCGTCCTGGGCAATTGGAACCAGAACGTCCCGCCCGCCGATCCGCTGGCCGACCCGTCCGGTGACGGGTTCGTCGGGATCGACGACCTCAACGCGGTCCTCGGAAACTGGAACGCCGGCACACCGCCCGTGCAGGAAGTGTCGGCGTCAAGCAGCGCCGCTGCTGTGACAGTGGTTTCAACCGAACCCTCAAACGAACCGGTGAGTGAGCCCGTGACCACGGTCGAACTAATCGTGGCTTCGAGTAACAAACCAATCCGCACAGGTAAGAAAAACTCCCGGCACACGCGTCAGAGCACCCACGAGCAAGACCAGGACAACCGTACCGCTATTGCATCACACATGCTCAGTCAGCAGCGAGCAACACGCATAGACACAAGCACGCACTTCATCCCCTTGTCACTACGCCCCAGCGACCACCCCGGGCCGCTGGGGCTCTGGGAAAACGCCGACAACGAGTGAGGTTCGCCTGCCGGTTTGGATCCCGTTCGTTGAACCGTTGACCGCGTGTGTGCTACCATGGTTGGCTTGCCACAGACCGACCCCCACAACCTCACCGACGCCGCCTCAAACGTCAAAACCGTCTCCTTTGTCAGCCTCGGCTGCCCGAAGAACCTGGTCGATTCCGAGAAGATGCTAGGGCTGTTGGCCCAGGACGGGCTGGTCCCGGTCCCGGATGGCCAGGACGCCGACGCGGTCGTCGTCAACACCTGCGGGTTCCTCGAGGCTTCCAAAGACGAGTCCATGCAGGAGATCCAACGTGCCGCGGAACTCAAGCAGCAGGGCAAACTCAAACGCCTGGTCGTCGCCGGCTGCCTGGTTCAGCGCCACCGCGCCAAGATGCTCGACTGGTGCCCGGACATCGACGCCCTGATCGGTGTCTTCGACCGCGACCGGATCACCCAAGCCGTCAGAGGCGAGCAACCAAAGCAAAAAGACGCAAGCATCGACCTGCCGATCTATTCGAGCATCGCCGCCAACGCCACACTCGCCAAGCAGGCTCGCGGTATCGAACACGATGGCTACTACGAAGACGACGGCGCTCGCCTACGACTCACGCCAAGACACTACGCCTACATC
>JAJDCV010000017.1 GCA_029260675.1 Phycisphaeraceae bacterium | reverse complement strand
GCGCGGAAGACAGGTCGTTGCCGGCCTGGACCTGATCGGAGATGTCCTTGAGTACGGCACGGAAGGCTTCGTTATCGCTTTGCTGTGCGGTGCACTCGAGTGCTTCGGAGATCGGGACGCCGGTGTCGACCATGACCGCGAGTTGATGCGAGAAGGTGATGACTTCGGCTCGCTTGATCTTGCCCGAGGTCGATCCGGTGCTCTGCTTTGACTGTGCGGTGGTTTCCTTGGCCTTTTCGATGTTGACGATGTACTTACCGTCTCCGCGGAGCAGGCGTCCGGCTTCCTCGACACTGCCGGCGTTGAGCACGCCGGTGATCAGCCCGCCTCGGCCGTCTCTCGCTTTGTACTTGAACTTGGCCATCGTAGTCTTGCGTGTCCTGTGTCTATCGTTCCGGTGCGTCCCGGCGTGTGGTCAGTGTGTGGTGGCGGCGACGAGTTCCTCGATCGTGGTGATGCCGGCCTCGACTTTTTCCAGGCCGTCCTGGAGGAGTGTGATGTACCCGGATGCCTCGCCGATCTTTCGTAGCTCCTGGAGGCTGGCGCCGCGTGTGATGGCGTCGAGCGCCTCATCGTTCGGGATGAACAGCTCGTAGACACCGGCCCGGCCGGCGTACCCGGTGCCTCGGCAGGCTTTGCAGCCCTCGCCTTGGTAGAAGGTTTCGATGGCCTGTGCCTGGGGCCCCATGCGTTGAATCGTCCGCTTCATGGTGTCGGGCAGCTTGATGGGCTCTTTACAGTTCTTGCAGATGCGTCGGACCAGGCGCTGCGCCAAGGCACCGCGGATGCTGGCGGCGACGAGGTAGGGTTCGACGCCGATGTTGAAGAGGCGTGTGATCGCGCTGGGCGAGTCGTTGGTGTGCAGCGTGGAGAGGACCATGTGCCCGGTGAGGGCGGCCTGTGTGGCGATGCGGGCGGTCTCCTGGTCTCGGATCTCCCCGAGCATGACGACGTCGGGGTCCTGACGCAGCAGTGACCGGAGCGCGGTGGCGAAGGTGAAGCCGGCTTTTTCGTTAGTCTGGAACTGATTGATCCCCGAGATATTCATCTCGACGGGGTCTTCGACGGTGCTGATGTTGACGGATTCTTTGTTGATCTGACGCAGCGCGCCGTAGAGGGTGGTGGACTTGCCGCTGCCGGTCGGGCCGGTGACCAGGACGATCCCGTTGGGCTGGGAGATGATGGAGGTGAACTGCTCGTACATCTGCTTGGAGAACCCGATCTGATCGAGCCCGGTCATGGCGTTGTTCTTGTCGATGATACGGATGACGACCTTTTCGCCGAACTTCCCGGGCATGGTGGAGACGCGGAGATCGACGGGTCGTTTGCTGATACGGATGCTGATCCCGCCGTCCTGCGGGATGCGCCGCTCGGAGATATCGAGCTTTGCCATGATCTTGATCCGGCTGACAACGGCGGGGAGCATCTTGATCGGGGGGGTCATCTTCTGATAGAGCTGGCCGTCCACGCGGTAGCGGACGCGCAGAGCGCCGTCGTCCGGCTCGATGTGGATGTCGCTGGCGCCTTCCTGGACGGCGGCGAACAGGAGGTAGTTCACCAGCTTGATAACCGGTGATTCGTTGGCGGAGTCTTCGCTGCCGTCGGTCAGGTCGGTGATCTGCTGTTCAACGACGGTGAGGTCTTCCTCATCGATGTCGTCGATCAGTTCGTCGATGACCATCTCCCGGTCGCCGGCGGTGTGGGCGAGCTGGGTGTTATGTATGTCTTTGGCGGTGGCGGCGACAAGCTGTACGGTGTGACCGGTGAGGCGTTGGACCTCTTCTACGATGAAGACGTTGGCGGGCTCGGCGACGGCGAGGGTGAGATTGCCGTTGACCAGGAACAGGGGCAGGACGCACTGCTGGTCCTGGAACTCACGGGGCAGGGCCTCGATCACGGCGGGGTCAGCGACCTTTGCGTCCAGGTGCAGGTACGGGATCCCGTAGGCCTCGGCCAGGGCTTCCATGACCTGCTCTTCGGTGACGTACTCCAGCTCGATCAGGACCTCGCCGAGCAGCTTCTGGTGGCCGCGGTCTTTCTGGAACGCCAGGGCCTTGTCGATCTGCTCGGGGCTGACCAGACCCTTGGCAACCAGCAGATCACCGACACGCACCCGCTTGGGCGCGTCGTTGGGTTCGTTGGTCGGGTTGGTCTGGATCTGGGTCATGGATCAGGTTTCCAGGCTCTTGATAGCGCCTGGGACGTCCTTGTGCGATTGGATCGTGTTGTTCAGCCGGGTGATCTTGAGGATGGTGTTGATGTTATCGGGGCAGGCGGCGAGCCTGATCTGCCCGAGCCTTTCCTGGCACTGGTCCTGCAGCCACAGCAGCGACTCCAGACCCTGCGAGTCGATGAACTGGATCTGCTCCATGTCCAGGACGAAGTCGCGGGTCTTGTCGTCCATCTGATCGAGCATCGCTTTGCGGAACTGATCGACCTCATCGGAGGTCAGTTCGCCACGGAGCGTGAGCACGGCCTTCTGGTCTTGATGTTGGCAGGAGATCTTCATGGTTAACTCGGGGCAAATACCTGCTGGCGTGCCTGTCAGGCGCTCCTCTTGAGGTCGTGGTGCGATTCGATCATGTTCAGGTAGGTCGTGAAGTCGAGCTTGATGAAGACGTCTGCGAGCTCGGGGTCGAACTGTATACCGCTGCAGCGTCGGACTTCGTCCAGGACCTTGTGCATGGGCATGGCGTGGCGGTAGGTGCGGTCGGAACTCATGGCGTCGAAGGCGTCGGCGAGCCCGAGGATCCGTCCGAACAGGGGGATGTCCCGTCCCGCCAGGCCGTGGGGGTAGCCATTGCCGTCCCACGACTCGTGGTGGTACAGCACGCCGGGGATCAGGTCCTGCATCTGTCGTATGCCTTCGAGGATGCGTGCGCCGGTCTCGGGGTGCATCTTGACCAGGTCGTATTCTTCCTTGGTGAGTTTGCCGGGCTTGGTGAGCACGGCCTCGGGGACGCCGATCTTCCCGACGTCGTGGACCAGCCCGCTTAGGTAGACGCGCTGGACGGTGTGGGGATCCAGCCCGGCGGCCTCGGCCAGTTGTTTGGACATCAAGGCGACGCGCTCGGAGTGGCCCTGGGTGTAGGAGTCCTTGGCGTCGATGGTGGTGCTCAGGGCGTGGAGGGTGCCCATGAACATCGAGTGCATATCCTCGTAGAGCAGCACGTTCTTGAGGTAGATGCTCAGGCTGCTGCCTAATGATGCGCAGAGTTTTGAGTCGACGGTGCTGAAGCCGGACCCGGCGTCGACTTTGTCTGCGCCGTAGAGCAGGCCCAGGGGTTTGCCATCGACGTGCAGCGGCGTGACCAGCAGGCTGTGTGCGAAGCGTTCGAGTCCGGGGATACCCAGGACCTTGGCGTCGTCGAGGATGACCGGGTCGGTCCGGCCTCCCATCGCTTCGATCAGCTGCACACCGATCTTTCGGATCCCGACAAGGTCGTAGGAGGACTCGCTGTCCACGCAGACCGGGACGGACAGCTCATCAAACCCCGGCTCGGTGGGTGAGAGCTGTATCGCCAGCCAGCGCAGACCGACGACCTCGCGCATCTCGGCGCAGGCCTGCTCCAGGAAGTCCTGGGGCGGGTGGTCGACGACCATGCTGGTGGACAGCTTGTAGAGCAGGCTGAGCTCTTCGTACGAGCCGGCCAACTCCCAGCTGAGGTCGTGGAGTTCGTGGAGGCGCCAACCCAGGTCGGCGGCGTCGCGGGCCATCCACCCGATGACCTGTGCCAGCCGATCGGTTTCGTGCTCGCTCATCAGGACGTCGGTGTCGAACCGGGTGACGGCCGCCTGGAGGTCGGTTTCGCGGGCGTCACAGACGCGCGCCAGTTGTTCGGAAGCCAGGATGTCCTTGCCCAGCAGCAGCGCGGCGATCACCGGCGCGGTGCCGGGGTGGCTGCCGGCGTGCTCGCGGCTGAGTGCGTTGTGCATCGGGACAAGCGTCAGGCCCGGCGAGAGGTTCACCCGTCGTCCCGCGTTGTCGAACAGGCCGTCACGGTGATTCCGCAGCGCGGCGGCAAAAGGCGAGGCCCCGACGATCAGCCCGTGCTCCCAGCGGTGAGGCCCGAGAAGTTCGCAGGCCCCGTCGGGGTAGATCGACACCACCGCCGCGCCCAGTTCGGTGAGGCGTTGACGCAATCGGCCGGAGAACGCCGAGGGGTCGGATTGTCCGGTGATCTGTGTCACGATGCTTTGGCTACCTCCGAGCCCGGGGTCATGCCCAATAATTCATGCACCTTCTTGAGCACCTCGCGGGGGCTGAAGGGCTTGCCGATCATGGCCTTGATGTTGGTCGCGTGTGCGTCGCATTCGCTGATGTTGTGGCTGCGTGCGGTGAGCATGACGACGGGGATATCACGTGTCTTGTCGTTGTGTAGCAGGGCGTCGCAGAGCTCTCCGCCGTTGAGCAGGGGCATCATGTAGTCGGTGATGACCAGGTCGGGGACGTCTGTGGATGCGGACTCAAGCGCGGCCTGCCCGTCCATCGCGCACAGGACATCGAAGCCGGCTTTCTGGAGCTTGACCGACAGCACGTGAACGATGTGGGATTCATCGTCAACAACCAAGATCAGTGGCGGATTAGCCATGCCTCCTCCCTGGATTCCGTACACCGGGTTCCGTGCCCTGACACGGTTGCCCGATCGGCGCATCTGTGCACCGATACACTGGCCCCGAACACGAGGCCATGTCTTAGAACATCGGCGTAATCGGTCCGGTGGTTGACGTGGGAGCGGTCGTTTATGGGGGATGGGTGGGTCGTATGGCCGGTTCTGACGGGACCAGGTGGGCGCGGGTCAGGAGAATCCACGAGTGATCATCAACGGGCGGTCCCACCTTCGGAGAACGTGGGCTTATCCACGGAGTGGTGTGTGTATCAAATACTTATCGGGTTCGATTCGCTGGGGTTTGCGCAGAAAAACACTCCGTGTATTTTGAGTACACGGAGTGTGGTGGTTATCGGCGCGGTATTTTAGCCGTCGTGTTGGGAGACGGCGGCGAGGAGTTGTGCGGCGCGGGGGTCGTTGGGCTGGCGCTTCAGTGCCTGCTGGAAGGCCTCGGCGGCGGCGGCGAATCGGCCCGCCTTCTGGAGAAGCAGGCCGCGGAGGATCAGCGGCTCGGTGCTTGCGGGTGCTGCGGCGGCGGCCCGGTCGAACATATCCAGCGCGTTGTTGAGGTTGCCGCGGCGTTGCCAGACCATCCCGGCCAGGAGGTAGCCCTCGTGGCGCTCGGGGGCGAGGTTGATCACCTTGCCGGCGGCCTGCAAAGCCCCACCCAATTCGTCCTGCTGGTACGAGAGCTCACCGAGCTTGATCCAATCGGAGACGTCGCCCTTGGGGCTGCGGGCCAATTCGACCAGGACCGCGAGGGCCTCTTTGGCGTGGCCGGTGTTCATGTAAGCCGACGCAAGCGGACGCTTGATGTCGGCCCGGTCTTTGTTGGCCGGGTCCTTGAGTATTTGTGTAAACACCTGGATCGCCTGCTCGTGCTGGCCGGAGGCCGACAGCGAGAACGCGTGGTGCTCCTGGAGCTTGATGTTGTCGGGCTCGAGCAGTGAGGCCTGCTTGAAGTAATCCGCGGCGACGGCGGGCTGGCCCTTCATGTAATAGAGGTGCCCGATCGCGGCGCGGACGCCGGCGTTCTGGTCGAAGTACTGGCGCTTACTTTCCAGCAGGGTGACCGCATCATCAACACGGTCCAACTCGATGAGGATCTCGCTGACGGCCATGAGGTAGGCGGGGTTGTCCGCCTCGAGGTCGTAGGCATTTTGGTAGAGCTCCAGTGAGCCCTCGTAACGCTGCCAGCGTTGCATGACCAGGCCCTGGTAGTAGCAGGCTTCTGCGTACTTTGGTTCGATCTCGATGGCGGCGTTGAACAGGTGGTAGGCCCGTTCGAGCTTGCCTTGCTCCATGGAGATACGGCCGGCGAGGACGTGAAGGCCCGGGTGGGTCGGGTCGATCGAGAGCCCGTCCTTGACGGATTTCTCGGCCTGCTTGAGGTCGCCGGTGGTGAACTGCTGCTTGGCCATGTCCAGCATCATGGAGCTGCGTAGCTCCAGCCAGCGGTTCTTGGCGTCGACCTTCTCGGTCTTCAGGGTGTCTTGACAACCAAACAGCAGCGGCGCGAGGAGCGCCGCTGCTGAAAGTGTGATGGCTTGTGAAAGCTTCACGTTGCGTTTCATCTTTTTCCTTTACTTACTGACTGCCGGGGTCGTTATTCGGCCTCGGTCTCGGTGTCCACACTGCTGACCTCGGCTTCGCTCTCGGCATCGGCCTGGGTCTCGTCGGCGGCATCGCCGCCGGTGGCTTCGTCAACAAACTCGAAGATGCTCACCGGCTGATCCGCATCGGCTTCTTCCTGAAGCTGGTCGTCGGCGAAGATCTGATCGGGGTCGTAGACCTCGACCGTGGTGGAGTCGTCGAACTCGAAGCCCGAGTCATCCGTCTGTGTGAAGTCGTCGGCCTGCGTGTCCTGCCAGGCGGTTTCCTCGCCGGTCAGTTCGACGCGCCAAGGCGCTTCGACGGCGGGCTGGTCCTGGGCCTGATCGGCCGAGGCGGACTCGGACTGGGGCTCGGCGAATTCGGCGAACTCGCTGGCGTCGTTGGACTCGATCACCTCGACGGTGGGCTCGAAGCCGGTGGCCGAATCGGGCTGGGCAAACTCGAGGCTGTCTTCGGTCTGATCGGACTGAGCGGTTGTCTCGGACCCGTCGGACTGGGCATCAAACTCCGCGGCCTGATCGGCGGGCTGGGCCGACTCATCGGTTTGGAACTGCCAATCCGAGCTGGCCTGGCTGTCGCCATCAACTTCCACGGCTTGGGCACTCTCGAATTCCCAAGAGGCCGAGGCGTCTTCGCCCGTGGTTTGGCCGGCGTCGGCGCCGATCTCGAACGACAGATCTTCGACCGTGGAGTCAGAAGCCTCGAGGCCTTCGGCGTCCACGGGTTCATCGACCTGAGCGCTCAGCTCGTCGTCGATGGCTGCGTCCACGGCGTTCTTGAGGATGCTGCGGTCATAGAAGTAGCTCTTCTCACCGGTGATCTGCTCCTTGAGGTGCAGGGCGTCGGCGAGTGTCGGGTCAAGATACAGAGCCTTGTCCAACGACCACAGGGCCTTTTCGTTGTTGCCGTCCTTCATGTACTGCATGGCGTCGGTGATGTACTTGCTGGTCAGCTTGGTGCGGGACCAGGGCAGCAGGCCCTTACGCATGCCCAGACGGGTGGCTTCGATGTCGGCGCTGGCGGAGTCGGCCATCTTGGTCAGGTCCTCATCCTTCTGGATGGTGGGCTTGATCATGAAGATGACTTCGCTGCGTGTGACGGTGTCGTCCTGGCCCTTGAAGGCGGTCCCGACCACGGGGAGGTTGCCCAGCCCGGGGACGTTGGTCCGGCCGATGGTGGTGTCTTCCTTGAACAGCCCGCCGAGGACCACGGTCTGGCCCGAGCGGATGATGACGTTGGAGACCAGCTCCTGGGTGGTGGTGTCGGGGATGACGAACCCGCCGACCAGGCTGGTGCTGCCGTCGGAGACGCTTGGACGCAGTTCCATGCGGACGAAGTCGTCGTCGCTGATGAACGGACGCAGCGTGAGCTGTGTACCGACGTCGAGGAACTCGACGGTCTGAGTGTTGGAGGTTTCGGTGGCGGTGGTGGACAGGTAGCCCAGGCGTTCACCGACGAGCAGGTCGACCTTCTGGCGGTTGAGCACGAGGACCTGGGGCTTAGCCAGGACGGTCGTGTCGGTGACGGAGTCGAGTGCACGGACGAAGACGGCGGCATCGGAGCCGACGACACCGAACTTGACGCTGCTGGCACCCTTGGAGACGTTGCCGGGGCTGGTGGTGACGGCGCTGCCGGAGTCAAACGTTGGGCCGGCACCGGTGATCAATTCATCCACGGCCCCTAGGGGGGTGGTGAAGCTGGTGAGGTTCAGGTCGGCGAACACGGCGAAGTCGACGCCGAAGGCGTTGGCTTCGGTCAGGCGTGCCTGGAGGATGGTGGCCTCAACCAAGACCTGGCGGGGGCGGGTATCCAGCCTGTCGACCAAGGCGAGGATCTCTTCGACGTTCTCGGCGTAGTCACGGATGACCAGGGTGTCCTGGTGAGCGGACTGGTTGGCGCCGCCATCGGAGAGCGTGGGCTGGAAGCCGTCCTCGGCTTCGCCGGAGAGCGCGATCGAGCCCGCGGATGACAGCAACGTGGTGGCATACGCGGAGGCGTCTGCGGCGTTGATGTAGTTCAGCCGGACGATCTCGTAGACCAGCTCGCGGTTCTCGTCCTCGAGCTGGGCGATCTCTTCGGTGGTGTAGACGTAGATGAACTGGCCCTTCTCGCGGTAGCCGAACCCGTTGGTGTGCAGGATGGCGTCCAGGGCCTCGTAGAAGTCCACGCCGTAGAGGTCGGCGGAGATGGTCCCGGCGACGTTACGGCTGGCGATGATGTTGCGCTGGCTCTGGATGCTCAGCAGCTGGAGGACCTTGGTCAGGTTCAGGTCCTTGACGTGCAGATCGATCTGCCCGAACGACCCGACCTCGACCTGCTGGCCCTGGGGGAGCTGTTCATCCTCAGAGGCGGTTTCGAACAAGGCGGGCGTGGTGTCCGGGGCGATCGGTTCCCCCGCGGCTACCCCACTGCCCTCTCCTGCGCCTAGCACCGAGGTGCTACAAACGCACCCTATGGTGCAAAAAAAAACGCCCAACCACTGCTTGCTTTTTACGTTAACCATCTTCGACTCCTTCAAAGCCTCCGCGGCTTATGTTCGTTACATCCTCAATCTGATGATCAAGCCATATTTAGTGAGTAACACGTGCCGGTCGGTGACCTGTATCAGCGTGAATCCTTCATACTCGTCGCCGGGCGCTAACAGGTGCCCGTTGATGTAAGCCCTTGGCCGTGAACCGGTCACGACGCTCTCCAGCCGCAGTTCCATCGCTTCGTCGCGCAGGGCGGCTATCTGTGGATCAACATCGGGCATAACTTGTGCGGACTTTGGCCCGATATCCTGTTGCCTGCTGCCGGGGGTCCGTCTGTAACGGCTGGGGTCTAATCCGAACAGGTCACGGCCCGGGGATGCGGGTAGATCGACGTGTACCACGGGTACGGGCTTCACAGATCGGTGCCCATCGCTGGCATTCAACGGCGAGTTATCGGTGGCCTGGGTCTGGGTCTCCGGGTCGTCGGCGGTTGCGGTACGGGGTACGCCCTGGAGCAGCAGCCGTCCCCACAGCAGCAGGCCCAGCGCCAAGGCGCAGAGCATGACGCCCAGCTTTTTCTTGTCGGCGGTGATCTGGTAGATCAGCTGATGCAGGTGGTCCTTCATCGCTCCCCCCCTATGGCCGTAGAGGCAAAGAAGGCGCTGAGTTGGAGGTTGACGACCAGCGGCTGGCGCGGGTAATCGGGCTCGGCCTCGATTTCCAGTTGGTCAACACGGACCACCCGGGACAGCGTCTCGATCCGCTTGACCAAGTCGTAAGCCGTCGCGAACGGGGCGCTGAACTGGATCTTCACCGGCAGGATGTTGTAATCCAGGAAATAGCCGGCCTTCTCGGTGACGATCTCCTGACCGGTCACGCCCGGGGCGTTGATCAGCTCGGACAGGTCGTGCAGGACCAGTGATATCTCGTCTTCATTCGGGATGGCCTGGCCCCGCCCGGCGATCTGATCGCGGAGCTCTTCGACCTCGTTATAGAGTTGGGCCAGCCCGGCGTTGTCGACCTCTCCGATGCCCAGTTCGGCGCGTGCGGCGTCGATGCGTGTCTGGAGCCCGGCGTCCCGGATCCCGAACGGCACGAGGACCGCGACGGCGAACAAAACAATCATCCCGGCCAGCACGCCCCACATCCTGGTGGTGCCACGATCAATCTTCATGGGTCACCTCCGCGGTCTGTTGAAGGGGGAGGTATCGCCGATCCAGGGGCACCTGGGCGCCGACGCGGAAGCTTCGGCCCTTAAGCTCGTTGCGTTCTCCCACCCGGCTGAAGTGCATCGTGACTTTCTCGAAAAGCGGGTGGTCGCTCATTGAGTTCACCATGTTCGCCACCGCGACGTCGTCGGGCGCGATGCCGTAGACATCGAGCTGGATAAAGTCTTTGACCTGTTCCGGGTCGACGGCGGGCTTACGCCTGCTGTTCCGTTTGTTTTTTTTCTCGTCGGGGTCGGGCAGCGGGATCGGCGCGGGTCGGTGGGTCTTGACCTTCACGCGGGTGAGCCCAGATGAGTCGGGCATGAGCTGGCCGAGCACGGCGACGGCCTGTGTGACAGTCACCGGCTGGTCGAGCTGTCGCTGGATCTTCAGCTGGTACCGCTTTGACTTCCGCTCCATCTGGAGCTTGGTCATCTCGCTTTGCTTCTGTTTAGTGGCGTAGGCCTGCGCTTCCAGGGCATCGGCGCGCCAGGCGAGCTCCGACGATTGTCTTTGGCGAGAGATCCCCCAGCCGACGAGCATGACGGCGACCATCAGGATCATGAACCACCGCTTGTGACGTCTAGCGTTGCGGATGCGCTCTTCGTGGTAGGCCTGTGGCAGGAAGTCGATGTCGATCATGCGGCCCCCCTGCTCTTACGATTGCCGCAGTTGACGTGCCTCAGGGACAGCCCCGCTGCGACGACCCAGCCGGCCCATTGGTCGGGCCCGCCGACCACGTCGTGAACGGGGGTCAGGTCAAGCGACGCCAGGGGGTCTTCGGCGGAGGGCTTGAGTCCGGCGTCTTCGCAAAGCCGGGCCCACAGCCAGGCGTTTCCGGACTCCCCGCCGACGATCAGCGCTTCTTCGGGCCGTCGGCCACGGAAGGTGACACTGTAGTAGCGTAGGCAGAGGTTGATTTCACGAGAGAGGTCTTCGACCACCGGGCCCAGCGTCGCGGCGATCCGGGCGTCGGCCTCGGAGCCGGTCTGCCCGGACATCCAGCCGAGCCGGGCCTCGGAGGCGGCGGCGGTGGGGAGTTGGAGCTTGGTCGCCAGCGCCTCGTCCATCTGCCGGCCACCGATCTCGATCAGTTTGAAGAAGCAGATCCGCTGGCCCCGCGTAACCAGGACCTTCGTCCCGGTGTAGCCCACATCGATCACGACCCTGACTACGTCGTCCGGGTTGTCTGGGGATGCCGTCTTTGTCGTGCAGCGGGCCAGCGCGGCGGGGACGACGTCGATGGCGTGAAGCTCCAGGTCGCAAGACTTCAGTGACCGGATGTGCTCTTCGATGAAACGTTTGGGGGCCGCCAGCAGGATCACTTCCTGACGGGCCTCCTGTCCTTGATTGACTTCGCCGGCGTCGAAGAATCGGATGTTCATGGCGTCGCCGCTGATCTTTAGCCGTTCGGACGCCTCCCACTTGACCGCGGACGCCAACTCGTCGTGGGGCATCTTGGGAAGCCGGATGTTCTTGTATTGCAGGCTCGCGGCGGGGAGGCAACTCACGGCGAGGCGTCCGTGGAACTTGCCCGAAGACAGCATCTCGTGGACGGCGTGGCGCACGGCCTGGTGGTAGGCGTCGGTGGAATCCAGGCTGACCTCTCGGCCAAGCGGGCGCGAGGCCGCGGCGAGGGCGACGTAGCGGTCGCCATCACGGGTCAACTGGAGCATCCGAACGGTGTGATCCCCGATGTCAATACCGATCGGACAATCGCTTGCTTTTCTGCCTCCTCCAAACAACACTGCCTCACTCCATCAGGTCATAACTGCTGGACCGTCACCCTGCCTGTAAACGCCGCGACGGTGATCCGGTAGCGCGTGTTCTGAAACTCGATCTCGACGGTGCCGCCGCTGAGCGGGCCGCCCAGGGCGTCGAACTCGAGCCTCTCCGGCGTCATCCCGCCGAAGTTAGCTGAAACGATCACCACGCCCTGGAAGCGCTGGTCGTTGACAAAATCGACCGTATAGTTATTCGCCGTGCCGTTCTTCCAATTCACGCTCAATATGGCGCCGGCCTCGTCGGTCAGCGCGTAGCTCTCGTTGGCGACGTCGAAGACCACTCGGCGGTTGCGCTGTTGGGCGATCGCGTCGTTCTGCGCGAAGAGGATGTCGGCGATGATGATCCGCGCGGCGGCCTGGACGCCCAGGGTGCCGGCGGCGAGCATGTTGGGCACGATGATCGCCGCGGCGATCCCGAGGATCGCTACGATGATCAGCACTTCAACCAGCGTGTAGCCGGCGGGGTGTCGTGCCGGGTTGCGTTTCATCACGTGCATGACGTCTATTCCCCACAAGCCCACGTTCGGAGGACGTGGGCTTCGGTGGTGTTGCACGGTGCAGCACCCCCCTGGTATTTACTACTGCGACGAGCCGGCTTCGAGGCGGACCCGGGCGCTGCCGCCGGAGAGCATCGACTTCACCTCGCCGGTGTCGGCGTTGATCTTCTTGAGGACGTCGATGATTTCCTTGCGCTGCTGCCCGGCGTTGACGAGCCCGGCGGCCTGGGCCTCGGTCGCGACCGACAGGGCGTTGCCGCCTGGGGTCACCGTCCAGAGCGTCCAGATATTCACCGTCAGCAAAACCGCGATGAGTGTCAGAACCGTATTGAGATATCGCAATGATTTCATGGACCGACTCCTTCTACCCTTGATGAAAAGGTCTTCTATGCCGATTAGATCGACCAGAACAAGGGGCGACTGAGGCCCGTTGCGCGGATCGGATAGCTTTTTGTGTGTGCTTATCGGTCTGTGACGGCCGGGTGTGGTCGGGGTTAATAGGACTGAACCGTGTTGACCTGGTCAACCCCCAATTCATTGGCCTTGGCGGTGGACATGACGCCGTAGACTCGGCCGGTGGCTTCATCGTAAACCCAACCCACACCCGAATTGGGGGCGGCGGCCACGGACTGGCTGGCCTCGAAGGGGTTGTACGGCATCTTCTTGATGTACGGGCCGTAGACGTGAACCCCATCGGTGGTCCCGACGCTGCCGGCCGCATCGGTCCGGCTGGTCAGCACGTTCCAGGCTGCGCTCAACTGAGCGAGTGTCGGGTAAGTGCTGTCGTGTTGTGCGTGGTAGAGTTCGATCTGGGAGCGGATCACCTGAAGCGAACCCTTCATGCTGCTTGTCTGAGCGGATGAAGAGGCGTTGGCAAACTGGGGCACGACCACGGCCGCGAGGATGCCGAGGATGACCACGACGATCAGGATTTCGACCAGCGTAAACGCCCGATGGTTGTTGGGCGAGACGATCGGGCATTTTGAGGTTTCAGATGCGTTCATGGGTACCCCGCCTCTGCTTGGATATCGGACCTATAAACCCCGGCAAAAAGTCGCCGCAGCGGTTAAGCCACGGCGACTATTCAGTAGTAGCTGTTAATACGATTGATTACTCGAGGACGAAGTCAACACCGGTCGCCATATTCAGGGAAGCGGTATCCACGGTGTTGGGGATCATCGCCTTGATGGTGCCGTTGGCCTCGGCGTAGCCCCACCCAACCGCTGCAAAGGTGTCCGCTGCGGTGATGTCGGCCAGGTCGATGTTCACGCCACCTGCGGTGGTGACAAAGGCGTTAGCCGGGGGCTGCTGCAGGTAAGGCCCGAAGGGGTTACCGGCTAAGATGGTACCGGCCACGTCGGTCTCGCTCACCATCACGCCCCAGTCGGCGTTGAGTTGGGCGAGGGTCGGGTAGTTGCCGTTGTGCTGCACCTGGTACAACTCAAGCTGGCTGCGGATGGTCTGCAGCTGCGTGATCAGGCTCGAGCTCTTGGCCGATTCCGATGCACTGGTGAACTGGGGGATGACGATCGCGGCGAGGATGCCGAGAATCACGACGACGATCAGGATTTCGACCAGGGTGAAGCCCCGGGCCACATGCTTACGATTCAACATTGAAACTCTCCTAAACCTAAAGGTTCAACCAAAACCCACTTGCTCATGAGCCCCACGCGGGCCCGGTGTGTTCCGTAAAAACAAACTCCGTATCGTTCCGACAAACCCCCTCCGTGGGTTCAGGCCGAACCCGTCTCCGGGTGAGCCTGTGATCCAATCGTCCAGTAATCGCGTGGACTTAACCTCTGGTAACCGGGATTCGATTTTCGATCCTCGGTCAAACGGTCATGCCGAAACGACTGCTGACAGGATCAACAGAACGATTCATGCGGGGCGGATGCAATCACTTGTTGAAGTTTTATCCACCCGGCACAGACCGATAGCCTTGGCCGGGCGTTACAACCGGTACAGGTTGACAGGGGGAAGAGGGGATTCGCCGCGGAGGACGCAGAGAACACGGAGAAGAAGAGGTTTTGACAGGATGACAGGATGTTCAGGATAAGAGCCGGACGCAGGATACTGTGTGATTTATCATGGCCATCCTGTCATCCTGTCTACATTCTTTGGCTTGGTCCGCAGCCTTGTAAGCGATACAACCGTTCTGGAGTGAATCACTCCGTCGACTGATCGAGATGATCCACGACGCGGGCGAGCAGTTCGCGGGCTTCGGGGAAGGTCAGGCGGTCACGGGCCTGGTCGGCGGGGAGCCAGGCGAAGTCCTTGACCTCCTCGGGCTGGACCGTCACCTTGGGATCATCGACCAGGCCGATAAAAAACGTCACGGTCTTGTCGACCCGCTCGCACTTCTTGGTGAGGAAGGAGTACCGCTCGACAAAGCAGTCCCCGCCGATGAGCCGGACCGACTCGATGCCTGTCTCCTCGGCCAGCTCCCGCAACGCGGTCTGCGTCGGGGTCTCGCCCGGCTCGGCGTGTCCCTTGGGGAAACCCCAGTGGCCCTTCTTCTGATGCACCAACAGGAACCGGCGGGCGCCGGCCTGGTCGTGGATGGGGATGATGCCGAATGAAGCATCAGTCATAGAGATGGCATCCGAATAGGTATCGGAGTCACATTACCCCCAAGAAACCCAAGTCGTCAAGAAGAGAGGGGTTGTCCGCAGATTACGCAGATTTTACAGATTTAATCCTGCAAGCTGCCAATTTCCTACTCTTAATCTGTGTCATCTGCGTAATCTGCGGATACTTCCGGCTCGGCGTTTCAGTTACTCTCCGGTATCGAGTACCGCCATGAACGCTTCCTGTGGGATGTCGACGGTGCCGACGCGCTTCATGCGTTCCTTGCCTTTTTTCTGTTTTTCCAGGAGCTTGCGTTTTCGGGTGACGTCGCCGCCGTAGCACTTGGCGGTGACGTTTTTGCCGACGCTCTTGATGGTTTCGCGGGCGATGATCTTCCCGCCGATCGCGGCCTGGAGGGGGATCTCGAAGAGGTGCTTGTCGATCTGCTTTTTGAGTTTCGTCAGCAGGACCCGGCCGCGTTGCTCGGCCTTCTCGCGGTGGACGATCACGGATAGCGCATCGACGGGTGTGCCGTTGACGAGGATATCCATCTTCACAAGGTTCTCGGTGGTGAAGCCTTTGAGGTGGTAGTCCATCGTCCCGTAGCCGCTGGTGATGCTCTTGAGCTTGTCGTAGAAGTCGTAGATGATCTCGGCGAGCGGGAGGTCGTAGTCGAGGATCTGACGGGTCTCGGAGAGGAACTGCTGCTTGCGGTAAATGCCTCGGCGTTGGCCGCAGAGCTTCATCAGTTCGCCGATGGAATCCTTTGGGGTGATGATCTCGACCGCGACCAGCGGCTCACGGATCTCTTTGATCTGCGAGGGGTCCGGGAGGTCGGCGGGGTTGGTGATCTGGATGACCTCGCCGCCGGCCTTGAGGATCTCGTATGTAACGGTGGGCGCGGTCTGGACGATGGTGACGTTGCCCTCGCGTTCGAGGCGTTCCTGAACGATGTCCATGTGGAGCATCCCCAGGAACCCGCAGCGGAAGCCGAAGCCCAGGGCCTCTGAGCTGGTGGGCAGGTATGTGAAGCTGGCGTCGTTGATGTGCAGGCGGCTGATGGCGTCGCGGAGGTCGTCGAACTCGGTGTCACCGGAGGGGTAGAAGTCGCAGAACACCATCGGGACGGGTTCTTTGTAGCCCGGGAGGGGTTCGTCGGCGGGGTCCAGGTCGCGGGTCAGCGTGTCGCCGATGTTCACGTCGTCCAGGGTCTTGATGTTGGCGACCATGTACCCGACCTCGCCGGCGTACATGGGCCCTTTGTGCGGGGTAATCTTGGGTGTGAACTTGCCGACCTCGGTGATGGTGAAGGATCGGCCGGTGCCCATCATCAGGACCTTGTCGCCGGCGGCGAGTCGGCCGTGGAACAGGCGGAAGTAGACAATGACACCGCGGTAGTCGTCGTAGATAGCGTCGAAGATGAGCGCCTGTGTCTTGGCGTCGCGGTCGCCGGTAGGTGGTGGGAGCTTACGGCAGATGGTGTCCAGCAACTCGTCGATGCCTTGACCGGTCTTAGCTGAGCAGAAGATGGCCTCGTCGGCGGGGAGGCCCAGGACGTGCTCGGTCTCCAGGGCGATGTCCTCGGGGCGGGCGGAGGGCAGGTCGATCTTGTTGACGACGGTGATGATCTCGAGGTTGGATTCGACAGCCATGTAGGCATTGGCGACGGTCTGGGCCTCGACGCCCTGGGCGGCATCGACGACCAGGACGGCCCCCTCGCAGGCGGTCAGGGCACGGGAGACCTCGTAATGGAAGTCCACGTGCCCTGGGGTGTCGATGAAATTGAGCATGTACTCTTCGCCTTCGCAGGTGTGTTTGACGGTGACGGCAGAGGCCTTGATGGTGATGCCGCGCTCGCGCTCGAGGTCCATATTGTCGAGGGTCTGCTCGCGGGCTTCGCGGGCCGTGACGGCACCTGTGCCTTGGAGCATGCGGTCAGCCAGGGTGCTCTTGCCGTGGTCGATGTGGGCGATGATGCAGAAGTTACGGATATTCATGGTCAACCGGGCCTGGACTGTCGTGGGTGACCCCGCGGGGGTGCGGGGCATCGAGCCAGACATTCTAGCAGTGTTAGGCTTTTAAGTCGGGGGCCGGGTCCGTGGAGCTCGCCTTGAGGAGTCGGGCAACGTCGCTGGGAGTCGCGCCGGCCTGGGTGAGGGTCTCGCTGAGATTGGCGAGCATCCGGGCCACCCCCCCGAATTTATACCGGCTCTGCACTGCCCCGAAGTCGATCAACCAGGCCCTGTTATACCGATCGATCACGATATTGCTGGCTTTGTGGTCACGGTTAAAGATTCGATAGCGGATGAGTTCGCCCGTTAATTTACCCGCCGCATCCAGCACCCGTTGACGCCGAGCTTCATCCTTTAGTTCGTCGTGAAAGAACAGATTATGCAAACTCGCGCCCAAATACGGCGTAACCAGCCAATAAGTAAGCCCCAGTCCGCGACGTGAAACACCGCTTGCCACGATAGGGGCCACCCGTACCCCCACACGGTGCAACCAGTGATATTGCATGCACTCTCGCTGTCCTGGATGAAGCCAAACCAGGTAGCCCAATAATTGGCGTAGCGAGTTGTACTCGAACCGCTTGACCACAAACGATCGGCCATCGGGCGCGTCGATCCGCCAGACCCGGCTGCGGGCGTCGTGCTTGTAAACCTGCGTGGGTTCACACGTGTCTATCCAGGCGGGGTCGAATCCCGTGTCCATCGCCGAAGGTGTAGCGGTTCCGCCGCACCGCCGCAACCCTTGCGGGCTTTCGCCGGGTACACGAATCTGCGACAATCCGCCGCTTATGGGTGACTACTGCATCAAGGACGGGTACGAACACCGCACGGTCAACGCGACGATGGAGGACCAGGCCGGGGACTACTGGGACCCTAAACGGCTTATCCTGAGCCATTACGCGCAGTGGCACGCGTATGACCGGGCGGCGAGACTCGTAAATGAGCACGGGCTGAAGACCGTGCTGGATGTGGGGTGCGGTGTCGGTCATAAGCTGATGAAGATGATCTCGCCTCTTGCGGAGGTGACGGGGGTGGAGCAGCCGACCGTCGCCGAGACCGCGATGAAGTTTTATCCCGATGGCCGATTCGTCAGCGCGGACCTGGAACGCCCCGACGAGACCGGGCTGGGCACGTTCGACCTGGTTATGAATGTCGATGTGGTGGAGCACCTGCTGGACCCGGATGTGCTGCTGCGTTTCCTGCGGTCGCACTGCCACGAGAAGTCGTACCTGCTGATCTCGACGGTCGAGCGCGATATCCGACGAGGCAAGGCCAATGTGAAATCGACCAAAGCCGAGCATGTTCGGGAGTGGAACCTCGACGAGTTCGGGCGCTACTTGACGAGCCAGGGCTTTGAGGTGATCGAACACCGTACGATGCCGGCATTCAAGACGGCGATGCGGCTTCCGCTGGTCAAGGACCGTATCCGGCTGCTGCGTAAATTGGTCAGCATCAACTACTCTCAGGTCGCCGTGTGTTGCCCTGGCGGGCGGGGGTAACGCATTGCGGGTATGCCTGTTCACCCCGACGTTCCTGCCGTCGTTAGGCGGCGCCGAGTTGGCCGGCGACCGGATCCTCCGTGGTTTGCAGGCGCGTGGGCACGACATTCAGGTCTTGTGCCAGGACCACGGCGAGCCGGGCGACCTGCCGTACCCGGTCACGCGCTACCGCCGACCCCCGGCCCAGCACCTTTGGCCGGAGATGCTGAGTCGGCATGTGCGCAAAGCGTTCCGTCGCCAGCCGTTCGACGTGATACTCGCCTTCTACGGCTATCCAACCGGCTTCGCCGCGGCGCGTGTGAAAGAGAAGCTGGGTTTCAAGCTCGTGGTCAGCGCGCGGGGGGCGGACCTGTACCCGAACTTCCACGCACTAACTAAACCACGCGTCAAGGCGACGATCCGGGCGGGCTACCGTGGCGCGGACCGGATCATCTCACTGAGTAACTGGCTGGACGATCGGCTGCGCGAAGTCAGCGGGCCGGACCTGCCACCGATCGACCGTGTGCTCAACGGGATTGATCTGGAGACGTTTGATCGGGGGCTTGAAGCGGCAAAGGACATCGCCCCGCCGTTCGATCTGGCACCCGGGCGTTTTCTGCTTCACCTGGCGCGTGTCGGGCCGGTCAAACGGCAGGACCTGGCGGTGGAGGCGATCCGGCAGTCGGCCGGCCTTTTTCGCGAGCGCGGGTTTAAGTACGTGTTCGTTGGCCAGGGCGAAACACTGAACGAACTGTGTGCGGAAGTAGAACAAGGCGGGATCGGTGACGTGGTGCATTTTCTTGGCCGACAGACCGGGGCGAACAAGCATTGGCTGCTGGCACACGCGCACTCGTTTGTGACGACCAGCCGGGAGGAGGGGATGCCCAACGCGGTGATCGAAGCGGTCGCTGCGGGGCTACCTGTCTTGGCAAGCGACATCGGGCCGCATACCGAGTTGCTCGGGATGACGCAGGCGGGTTGGACGTTCCGGTTCCCGGATGCGGGCGACCTTGCGGCGCAGTTAGTGAAGCTCTTGGGTGATGACCTGACAGGTTACCGAGACGCCGCCAAGCGTTGCCGGGGGATGTTCGGCCTGGAGACGATGATCGACGGGTATGAACAGAGCCTCACACGAGCGGTTGAAATAACGTGATTCGTACCGGCCGCGACTCTGGCTTACACTCCTTGGCTCAACGCAGACCGATTCCAGCTGAGACCACCCCATGCCCGATGAAACCCGTTACGGATTTGGAAAAAACTGGGAGAAATTCCTCACCCAGGTCAACGATGAGCGGAAGCGCACCGCGCGGGATTCGATCGCCGACTTCATCGGGCTAAGCGACCTGCGGGGCAAGACCTTTATCGATATCGGCTGTGGCAGCGGGTTG
>JAJDCV010000016.1 GCA_029260675.1 Phycisphaeraceae bacterium | reverse complement strand
CCTGCTCACCGGCGAACACGACGGCAACCGCATGCAGACGCTGGTGACTTACCAGTACGGCTTCCAGCGCGCCAAGTTCGCCTACGCAACCTACCTGGAAGTCCCGGGCATGGATCACACCTACCCCCCGCCCGACTGGTTTGAGCAAGGCCTGGTCGCGCTGGACGCGCCCCTGGCCGAGGTCCGCGACCGCCGGGAAACCGAGGCGCAACGCAAACTCGCACGCGCCATGGACCGCCTGCAACGCAGCCCGCCGCACGGCATCGAAGCACTGCAGGAACTGATCCGCGACTACCCCGACACCACGTTCGTCACGCAAGCCCAAGAGCATCTCAAGCTCGCGATGCAAGACCCCTCAACGTTCCTGCTAGTTGCGCCAAAAACAAGCGAGGAAGAAAAAACCCCGGCCACACCCCCACCCGACAAAACCCGCGAGGACCTCGCCCTGGCACGCAACTACCTCAACGCCGGCCGAACCGACCTGGCGCGCGACCTGCTAAACGAGGTGATCCATAACGCCCCCGACACCGAAGAGGCCCAGCAGGCGCGGGCGCTGTTAGCGGGGATGACGGCGCAGTAGCCGGTGCCCAGGAATTACACACTCTCGATGCGTATAAAAAGTTGCACCTCTACACAGCGCGGTAGATGATCACACATCCACGCTGTACTTTTTACCGGCTCAACCCACCTACTCATGGCACCGGGTCGCTTCACCGATAGACCACAATACCGAGGACATCAGACCGCCAGGGTTCGGCGTAAGTCAATCTGTGTAATCCCGGGTGCAGCAAACTCCTTACCGGGCCAACCGACACAGCCGATTGATGCCGTTCACCTCCCGGTGATCCCGGCCCGTGTTATCGGAGGCGGGTTGCTCAAGACCACATACCAAGGGGATGGACATGACCTATCTGAAATTTCTCGTGCTCTTCATTTTGGCCCTGCCCTCGGGAACCACACATGCCTCGTGGACTCAGTTCCAGGGCAACGCCGGGCACACGGGCGTGGTCCCGGGCGCCTTTAACCCTCTGAACACGACGTTCGCATGGTCACTCGACGCGGCCAGTCTGAGCCCTGGCGCAGCCTTCACACCCGGACTCGCGTCCGACGATAGCCAAATCTTCCTGTCGTGGCGCAGCGGCAACCAGACCTCCAACTCGGTCGTAAGTCTTGACCTGATGACGGGCCAAAAGAATTGGGTTTGGCGGTTCGTGGGCAAGGACGCAGAAACCATGAGCGCCCCCGCCTACGCGAACGGCCGGCTATACGTCCACCGGTGGGGGCACTCCTCTTCATGCGGCATCGGTTGCCACGACAAGCCTAGATTGTTTGGCATCAATGCTCAGACAGGCCAGCAGCTCTTCGACCAGACACACTCCGGGCAGTGGTCCTCGGGCGGCCGACCCACCGCGGATGGCGACCGGGTGTTCGTGGCCGGCGGATACTACGGCGGACTCGACGCCTACAACGCTGTCGGTGGCGGGATCGATTGGTTTGCCAATATGCCGCAGCGCTACGGATGGATCCCTGCCGCAGACAACCAGTCGGTCTACACAAGCTTCAACGGCGGACTGACCGTCGTCAACCGAAACAGCGGCGCATTGACCGGCAGCATATCAAACCCTAACGGCCCGAATTACAGCTCCAGCACACCCGTGGTGGTCGATGCCAGCGAGGTCTACGCACCCACATCGCGTAGCATCACCCGGTTCGATTCAACGACCGAAACGGTCACATGGAATTACACGACCACCCTCCCGGGATCTGGGAATCTCGGTGTGGCGGTTCACGGCAACGCCATCTACGCAAATCTCTCCGGTGTCCTCCACGTAATCGATCGACAGACCGGCGCCTTGTTGTGGGATTGGTCGCCCGGAGAAGCCCTGACAAGTAACGTCATCGCTACGGATGGCCATGTATTTGTCGCAAGCGCCAGCCGCACCTACGCGGTCGACCAGATCTTACGAGAAGATGTCTGGTTTACGCCCGCCGGTGGATCACTGGCCATCGTCCAGGACACGCTCCTGGTTTCCACGACAACCTCGTTGAACGCGTTCCATCTGGTCCCCGAACCCGCGTCGATGGCCTTGCTGGCAACCGGGGTCGTGGCTGGGATCCGAAGACGTCGGCGCTGATTCACGCTCCACACAAACCGTGGGCCTTAGCGTGTAGTCAGACAAAACCTCATCACACCGACCGCTCGGCGAAGACCATGCAGTCTTCGGTCTCGGTCTCCAGGTCGAAGCCCTGCTCTTTGAACGTGGCGATCATCCGGCGGTTTTCGATCATCGTCCCGCCGTACACCCGCCGAACCCCCCAACGCTTGGCGACCCGCAGGCAGTAGGACGTGAGCATGTTGCCCAGCCCGACCCCCTGCCACTTATCGGCGACGAGGATCGCGAACTCGGCATCGACATGATCCGGGTCGGCGACCAGCCTGCCCACGCCGATCATCCGCTTGCGATCGCCGTCATTCACCAGCGCGACGATGGCCATCTCCCGGTCGTAGTCGATGTAGCAGTACCTTGTCACCATCTCGTGGGTCGTCTTGCCGATCGTTGAGAAGAACC
>JAJDCV010000015.1 GCA_029260675.1 Phycisphaeraceae bacterium | reverse complement strand
CCATGTTCTGGCAGATGGTGGCGTTGATGGCGGCGTCGGAAGTGAGTTGATCGATGGGTTTGTGGGCGATGATCTGGACGGGTATGCCGCGGTTGTGCAGGTGTCTTGCGATCACGTAGCCGTCGCCGCCGTTGTTGCCGCCGCCGCAGAAGATGAGGGCCCGGCGGAGTGCTTTGCCCTGCTCGGCCATGAAACGGTCGATCGCGGCCAGGGCGTTGACCCCGGCGTTTTCCATGAGGACGACGCCGGGGATGCCCAGGTCCTGCATCGCCAGTTGGTCGATGCGGCGGGCCTGCTCTCGGGTCAGGGTGGGCATGGTTTTTATCGCTCCTGATACGATTATGGTTGTCATGGAGGCTTGAAACAGACAGAATACGGTATGCGGATCGATCTGCGTAACCTCCAAAGGCAATTGCTCTTCACGGTCGAAGTGGACCCGAGCAACCCCCCGACCGTCGTCCGTCCGCCTAGCGCGGACATCGCGGGCGCTGATCCCGCAAGTGGTTCGTCCGAAGCAACTACCCATGCCACTCACCCCACGGCGTCTGGGCATGCAGTCCACCTGAACTGGGACCGGGCGGTCGATGATGAGCAGCACCTTCGGCACTGCCCGGCCTGCGGGTGCGAAGACCTGTACGTCCGCCACGAGATGCCCCGGCTGACCGCGTTTGTGATGGTCGCGCTGGCGGGCGTGATCGCGGTGGTGATGCTGGGGCTTGGCTGGCTGACCTACGCGCTGATCGTGCTGGGCGTGGTCGGGCTGATCGACGCGGGGGTGTATATTTTTTTCAGTGGGAAGGTGCTTATCTGTTACCGCTGCCGAAGCGAGTACCGGGGCATGCCGATCGGTGCGGATACACGGGCGTGGGAGAGTTCGCTGGACGACCGCTACCGCCCCGATGCCGGGCGAGCTTCGTCGACCAAAGACGCGGGCGGTTCGGCGGCGTGATCCTGGATAAATGAAGAGGAGAGGATTTCACCGCAGGGGGCGCGGAGATAGAACAAGGCAAGGAATGTTGACAGGATGACGGGATGGACAGGATCAGGCGTGCCGATTTTTTTGGTTCGTCGATCTTATCCTGAACATCCTGTCATCCTGTCTAAAAACGCCTTTCGATCTCACTGCGGAATCTGCGGACACCCCCCCCCGCTTCTGCTTAATCCCGATTCAGCAACACCACGACATGACAAGCAATCGCGCGATTTTCGCCGAGAGCATCAACGCGCTCGTGGGTTTTGCCCTTGATGTTGATTTGGGATGCGTCACAGGCGAGTAGGTCGGCGAGGTTTTGCTTGATGGTGGCCTTGTGCGGGCTGAGTTTGGGGCGTTCGAGGATCACGGTGATGTCGAGGTTGCCGATTGTGTAGCCGGCGTCACGCATCCGGTTGACGGCTTCCTCCACAAACACACGAGAGTCGGCATCTTTCCACTTCGGATCGTGGTCCGGGAACAACTGCCCGATGTCGTCCTGGCCCAGCGCTCCGAGGATCGCGTCGGTCACGGCGTGGTAAACCACATCCCCATCGGAATGCGCAGCACAGCCCCGGTCGTGCTCAAGCCTGACACCCCCAACGATCAGTGGGAGGTCGGGCTCGAGGCGGTGCAGATCAAAACCGTGGCCGATGCGGGAAGTATGACTCATGGTGAAGCCTGGGCTTTGTTCATGACTTGTTGAACCTGGCGCTGCAATGCCTCTTGCCGTGTGCTGACTTCGATCATGCGGTCGAAATGCGTGTTGTACTGTTCGAGCAGGGCATCGTCCTCGATAATCACCATGTCGCTATCCATACGCCATCGTCCTTGTGCGGCATCGAGTGTATTGAGTATGCCGCGGAAGCTGCCGACCAATTCCCTGTCGGTCTGACGGATCTGATTGATCAGGTCCGGCCTTGCGCCTTGCCACCACTTGCTGATTAAAAATTCGACCCGGTCTTTGCTTATGTTCTGGGCAAGCAGTCGGGTACGAAGATCGGACTCGAGGGAGGCATAAACGGCATCGAATTGTTCGTTGGCGGCGGCGAACGTCTCAACCATTTTAAGCCGTTCGGCGTTTGCACCGGGATTTTCCAGCGTGGCTGGGTCGATCCCACCGGCTTCAAAGAATTGATTGAAAGCGTCGTTGTAAGCCAACGCAGGTGCTTCGATACGACGCATGACCTTGGCCATGGCGGTAAAGACCTTCGCCTGCTGTCCGCTGCTATCGTTGCCAAGTTGCTCCAGGTTGCTCATGTTCTTGTCGAACCGATCTGCCATCTCATCGGAAACATCTTCGCCGGCGATCGCACGATCGATCAGATCAGATTGACTATCAAGGTTGGTATCAAGTGTTTTGTCGAATTTGTCTAACGCGGCGTTGTTGTCCGTCCTCGTTTGCATCGCGGTCATGATCGAGGAACCAAAGCCGGCCAGCATCAGGCCCACGATAACCGCGCACGTGATATTACCCGCGAGCCGTGAGCGCGCGATCCGCCAGGCCAACCATGATGGGATGGCTATGACTAGTGCACTGATAAATACTGACGCAAAAAGACCATCCACCAGGTCCATCTTATCCCGCCAGACCGCAACCCCCACCGTGCCGCCGATCAGGATCACGAAATAGACGACCACGAGCGTGGTGACCAAGGGGTGCAGGCCGAGCTTGCGGTTTGCATCACCTGGATCGGGTGTTATTGCCTGTACTTCGGTCGTGACATGGACGTTAGGTGGTTCAGGTGTATCAGTCATGTGCGCGGCTCCCGGTATGGTGGTGAATGTTATTTAAGCCCGTACTCTTTGAGTTTCCGATACAGCGTCCTTTCCCCGATGCCGAGCATCAAGGCGGCTTGTTCGCGGTTGCCGGCGGTGACTCTCAGGGCGTCGCGGATGGCTTTCTTTTCGATCTGGTCCAGGCTCATCCCCCCGGTGTCGGGCGAAGTGCCCGGGAAACCGGGGGTGTCGGTATTGCCGGCCTCGCGGACTTCGGGGGGGAGGTGGCGGGGTTCGATCTTGTTGGAGTCGGCGATGACGACCATGCTCTGCACGGCGTTCATCAGTTGACGGATATTCCCGGGCCAGTCGTGCTGCATGAGTGTCATCTGCACGTCCTCGGCGACGTCGGGAACGGGTTTTTCTAATTGCTTAGCGTAGTGGGCGACGTAATGCCTGACCAGCAGCGGGATGTCCTCGCGGCGTTCTCGCAGCGAGGGCAGGTGCAGTTCGACGCCCTTGATGCGGAAGAAGAGGTCTTCGCGGAACGTGCCGTCCTTGACGAGTTGCCCCAGGTCGTGGTTGGTTGCGGAGACCAGCCGGACGTCGACGTGGGTGGTCTTGTTGGCACCGAGACGGACGACCTCGCCGGACTCCAGGACGCGCAGGAGCTTGGCCTGCATGTCGGCGGGCATGTCGCCGACCTCGTCGAGGAAGAGGGTTCCGCCGTCGGCAAACTCGAAGCGTCCCTGGCGGTCTTTGTCCGCGCCGGTGAACGCGCCCTTAACGTGGCCGAACAGCTCGTCTCCCAGGATCGACGCGCTTAGCCCAGCACAGTTCAACGGGACAAACGGCTTCTTGGTGCGTTTGGAATTGTTGTGCAGTGCCTGGGCGATCAGCTCCTTACCCGTGCCGGACTCGCCGGTGATGAGCACGGGGATGTTGCTGGGGGCGACCTGGCGCATGGTGGTGATCAGCGAGCGGATGGATGGTGCGCCGCCGATGATGCCTTCGAACCCGAACTGCGCGTCGAGGCGTTGGTGCAGGTGGGTGTTCTGGGCGCGGAGCATGACGGCCTGGATGGCGTGGTCGCAGAGTGTGCGGAAGACGCCCAGGTCCAACGGCTTCTCGATGAAGTCGTAGGCGCCGCCCTTGATCGCGGCCTTGGCGGTCGGGACATCGCCGTGGGCGGTGACCATGATGGTCTCGGCGTCGGGCTGGCTCTGGCGCGCCGCGGCGAGGACTTTTTGGCCGTCGTCGGGGTTTTCCATAACTAAATCGGTGACGATCAGATCAAACTGGCCGTGCTTGAGCTCATCGGTCGCGGCTTCGAGGTCGTTCACGAGCGTGCAGACGTGACCCATCCGCCGCAAAGCCTCGGCCATGACCTCGGCGTGGTCGGGCTCGTCATCCACAATCAGGACCTGTGCGGTCGGGGTTTTTTCATCGCTTGGCATGGCAAGCAATCTTGACGGTCAACCGTCCCGCGGTCAACCCCCCCGGCCCCACGGACCCAAGCGGCCGTATCACGCGACACGCGGTCTCGGGCCGATATAATCCGTTGATGAACCCCACGATCGGACAACCCGGCACAACCCAGACCGGCAAGCGGGTCCAGCGGATCGGCTGTGTGGGGTATCTGAACGCCAAGCCTCTGATCGCGGGACTGGACAGCCTGCCCCCGACGCCGATCCCCGGGGCGAAGCTGTACCTGGACGTCCCGTCGGCCCTGCTAGGTGACCTGGAGCGAGGCGAGGTGGACATCGCGTTGTGCCCGGTGATCGATTACTACCGATCGGATGAGCCTTTGGTGATTGTCCCGGCCGGCTGCATCGCGTCGGACGGGCCGACCGAGACCGTGCGGTTGTTCAGCCGGGTGCCGATCGACGTGATCAGCACGGTCCATGTCGATCAAGACAGCCATACCAGCATCACGTTGATGCGCGTGTTGCTTCGCAGATTGCATGGGTTGGATCCGGAACTCATACGGTTTGACGCCCGTGAATCATTGGCCGACACCGAGTTAAGTCCGGCCCCACAGACGATGCTCCTGATCGGGGACAAGGTTGTTCACGATGCGCCGTTCGCCACCGAGTATCCGTATCAGATGGACCTGGGCGAGAGCTGGAAAGCCCTGACGGGCCTGCCGTTCGTCTTCGCGATATGGATGGCTCGGCTTAACGATGACCTGGGGGATCTGCCCGGGTTGCTGGATCGGCAGCGCGAACGCAATGCGGAAAGCATCGACGAGATCGCTTGCAGCTACGCAGAGACACACGGCTGGGAACGCCAGGCTGCTCAGCGGTATCTCGAACACGTGCTGAGCTACCGGGTCGGGCCGGAACAGATTGAAGCGATCAAACGGTTCGCACAGGAAGCGGCGCAGTTGGGCCTGATTAAAGAGGTCCGCCCGCTTCGGTTGTACAGCCAGGAAGCCTGAGCCCGGTTGCGAGGGGGGGGAGCCCACTTTGAGTCGGCGACTTAAACAAACTTTCAACTGCGAGCCGCTGGACGGGCTGACACGGCAGCTCATCTTTTCCCCGGTCGACAAACGCACCCGGCAGGTCAAGCGGATCGAACGGCTGCACGACCAGCTGGACCCGGCTAAGAACTACCCCTTGGACTTTTTGTTCTACCGGATCACGGGGTATCGGCGTGAAGACAAGGACGCGGTGGTGTTGGCGGGCGAGGCGGTGCTGCCGGACCTTCGGTTGATGATCGACAGCCTCAGCCGATCGATGCGGATGGCGGTCGATGAAAACGACCCCGTCGAGACGATACACCAGCTCGCCGATCGGCTGGGGGTCAGCACCAAGACAATCGGGCGCTGGCGCAGGGCGGGGATGCGTTGGCGCTGGATTGCACCGACGGATGGCGGGCGGAAGGCCGTGGCGGTGCCGAGGTCGGCGTCGGATCGCTTTATCCAGGATCATCCCTCGCAGGTCAGCCGGGCCGTGTCGTTCACACAGATCGACCCGGAAGCGCGTCGGCGTTTGATCCAGCGGGCAAGGCAGATCGTGCGCCGAAAAGATGTGTCATTGAATCAGGTCGCCGCCCACCTGGCGACGAAGACCGGGCGTGGGCTTGAGACCATACGACAACTGCTGGCAAATCACGATCGCGACCACCCCGGGCGGGCGGTATTCGCAGACCACACCGGGCCATTGTCTAGCAAACAGAAGCGCGTGATCGTGCGGGCGTACCGCGTGGGTGTGCCGATCGACCGGATCACGGCCCGTTTCAGGCGCACCCGCTCGACGATCTACCGCGCGATCCACCAGCACGGCGCGGGCAAGGCCGGGCGCGTCTCGTTGGCGTACATCGCTTCGCCGATCTTTGACCGGGACGACGCCGACGAGGTGATCCTCGGGCACCCGGTGCAAACCCTGATGCGCCACCGCAAGACGGCCGAGGTCTCGCTGGACAACCTGCCCAAGCCGGTACACGCGTTGTTCCGCCAGCCGGTGATCCCCCCCGACCGAGTGCGGACGCTGTTTGTGCGCTATAACTTCGTGAAGGGCCGGGCGGTGCGCGAGCGCGAGCAATTCGATCGGTACAACCCAGGGGCGATGCAGGTCAAACGGTTTGAACAATGGATCGAGCAGGCCCGTGAGTTACGGGATTTTCTTGTACAGATACACCTGCCGGTCGTGCTGTCGGTTTCCCGCCGTAACCTGATCGGCGATACGGGACCGGCCGGCCCGCGGTTGATGGAGCTTCTGGAGCAAGGCCTTGTGGTGTTGATCCAGTCGGTCGAGTCATTTAATCCAGGTCGGCAGCGCCGGTTCGATCCGTTCCTGACCAACCGGTTGCTGGGCCGATTTGCGACCGAACCCGAATCCACCACGGATCAACCCAGACAGGCGCATCGGCGCGGGGCGGAGAACATCGGGCTTAAGCAACTGACCGACGTGGCGGCCGAGGCGGGGGTAGTGCTAATCATGGCGGATAGCGGATTGCGGGTGGGGGATTGAGAAAACAGTCGAGCTGCCTGCGCGATCGTTAAGCGGTAATCCGCCATCCACCATCGCTTCACTCCCCCCGATACTCGGCGCTGCTGGTGCAGGTCTCACGGACGCGCACGGCGGTGAGCAGCGGGAGGCTGGGCTTGAGCCGGTCGTAGACCCACTTGGCGAGCATCTCGGCGGTGGGGTTCTCCAGGCCTTCGATGTCGTTCAGGCAGTAATGATCGAGCTGCTTGCGTATCGGTTCGGTTGCTTCCTTGACTTCGCCGAAGTCCTGGAGGAAACCCTTGGCTGGATCAACTTCACCGGCAATCACCACGTCGATCTTGAATGAATGCCCGTGCAGCCGTCGGCACTTGTGCCCCTCGGGGAACGTCGGCAGCCAGTGCGCCGCTTCGAAGTCGATTGTCTTGGTCAGGGAGATTTGCATGGGGGAATGGGGTCTAGGGTTCGGGGTCTAGGGTCTAGGGTTCGGGGATTGTATTTAACGGCTACGCCGCTGTTGAAGCCGTCCTGCTTTCCTGCTTTTCTGCTTTTCTACTTTTCTGTTTTTCCTCAAACGCCCCTGTCGTTCGGGTCCCAGATCAGTTTATGCAGTTGGGGCTGGATACGCACGGGCAGGCGGTCTTCGAGGATCCATTGGGCCAGATCGTGCAGGGACAAACCCGTTGATCCAGCGAGCTCTTTCCCGGGGGGTGTTTCGTGGACCGCACTGACCAACACGGCGGCGACACGGTCAGCCAGTCGGTGTTCCTGGATCACCCCGCGGGCCCATTGGTAGTCTTCCCGTGAACACAGCACGAGTTTGACCTCGTCCTGCTTGGTCAGGTGCTCGATGTTGGGCCAGTGGTTACGTTCGACCTCGCCGCTGCCGGGAGTTTTCAGGTCCATGATGCGGATCACGCGCGGGTCGCAGGGGCTGATATCGCAGGCGCCGCTGGTTTCCAACAAGACGGTCTTGCCCATGTCGCAGAGTTGCTTCATTAGCCCGTGGACGTTGGGTTGCAAAAGCGGTTCGCCGCCGGTGACTTCGTAGAGTTCGCAGCCGCCGCCCAGATCCTCGGCTTCGGTGATCACTTCGTCGATCGTCTTGCGCTTCCCTTCGTGGAAGGCGTACTCGGTATCGCAGTAGCCGCAGCGCAGGTGGCAGCCGGTCAGGCGGATAAAGACGCAGGGCAGCCCGGCCCGTGTGCTCTCGCCCTGGACGGAGTAAAAAACCTCGTTGACCTTCAGTGTGCTCATCTCGTCGGAGATTGTAGTGCGCATCGAATAAAAAAGGCGGCCCCCGGAGGATCCGCCTTTTGCACACACGTGATAGATCGCCGATAGCGGTTTACGCCCCCCGCCGCCGTAGTCCGATCGCCCCGGCGCCCATGGCCAGCAGGGCGAGCGAGGCCGGCTCGGGGACCGGATCCCATACCATCAGGCCCAGGGTCACATTGACCGGGTCCGTGGAGAAATCGCCGACGCCGTTGGGGTTGCCATCGCCGTTCTGATCGAGTGCCCCAAAGCCGGCGAAGCTCTGGATCTCGATCGCACCGAAATGATCGACGCCCCCGATCTTGAAACGCACGCCGACCCACTCGCCATCCGCGACGTGCTTGAGCTGATACCGGTAGCCGCCATAGAGTGCGACATAAGGCGTGACGAACGCCAGGTTGATCCCGCCGCCGGCGGACATAAAATCGAAAGGATTGGGATTGAACACTAAGGTCTGAAACCCCGTGACGTAATAGCTCAGCCCGTCTCCGTTGCCGTCGGGGTCCGGGCCCCCGGCGGGGATGTCCACCAGCGTGGCGTTACCGGGGAACGCGTTGAAGCTGATTGCGTTAAGGAACACCCCCATATTGACGTCGTTCGTGCCGTCGTTGTTGATGTCCAGGGGAACCACGAAGTCGTCGCCGTTGGAGGCGATGCCCGAATGGGTAAAGGTCGTGCCGG
>JAJDCV010000014.1 GCA_029260675.1 Phycisphaeraceae bacterium | reverse complement strand
GGTGGTGTTGGCGCGCACGACCGATGAAGACGTGGCCGATCCCAAAGCACCGCGCGTGTTGTTTTACGGGCATTACGATGTGCAGCCGCCGGACCCGTTTGAAAAGTGGACCACCGGCCCATTTGAACCCACCGTCCGTGATGGCGCGTTGTATGCCCGCGGCGCATCGGATGATAAGGGACAGGTCGCCTGCTTCCTCGAATCGCTGCGTGCTTACAAAGACGCAGGCCAGAAACTCCCCTGCCACGTCACCGTGATGATCGAGGGCGAGGAGGAGTGCGGCAGCGTCGGGCTGCCCGGGTTCCTCAACGAGTATCAAAAGCAACTCAAGGCCGACATCGTCGTCGTCAGCGACACCACGATGTGGGACGCGGACACCCCGGCGATCACCTACGCGATGCGCGGGCTGGTCTACTTCGACCTGAAACTGCACGGCCCCAACCGTGACCTGCACTCGGGGGTCTACGGCGGGACGCTGGCGAACCCGGCAACGGTCCTGCCGCGCGTTTTGGCCAGGCTTTTCGATGAGGACAACCGAATCAGCATCCCCGGGTTCTACGACGACGTCGCGCCGTTGGACGAAGAAGAAGCACGAAGGTGGGCGGGGCTTGGGTTCAAGGATAAAGATTTCCTGGGGCCGTTGGGTTCCCAGCCGTTCGGGGAGGCCGGCTACGCCACGCTCGAACGGCGGTGGGCTCGGCCCTCGTGCGATGTCAACGGTCTCTACGGCGGGTACATGGGCGAGGGCGCCAAGACCGTCATCCCCAGCTTCGCAGGCGCCAAGATCAGCTTCCGGATCCCCGCGAACATGGACCCGGTCAAGGTCGCCAAGCAGTTCACCGGCTGGCTTGAGAGCCAGGACACCGGCGGCTGCCGATGGGAAATCCAGCAGCACGGCGAAGCCTACCCGGTCTCGGTTTCGATCGACTCGCCCTACATCGCCGCCGCCAGCCGGGCGATCGAACAGGCCAAAGGCCGACCCCCCGTGCTCGTGCGCGACGGCGCGACCATCCCCATCATCGCAGACTTCAAGCAGAAGCTTGGTCTGGACACGCTGCTGATCGGGTTCGGCCTCAACGATGACAACATCCACTCCCCCAACGAACACTTCGGCCTGGATCGGTTCAAATTGGGCTGCAAGACCCACGCCCTGTTGCTGGATGAAGTTGCAAACGTCCGCTGAGCGGCCGCCCACAATTCTCTAATTTATCAATAAAATACTTGCACTTTCACGATAGCTTATTTAATATACGAATGAAGCGTGGGTACCCCCTACCCACATGCCGGACCCGCACATTCACGCCCCCCGCACGCGGTCCGCGATCGGTGCTGAATAGCACGACATCTTGATACGACTACGACCGGTTACCCAATCATTCTTTCTTTATTCGAAAGGGTTAGCCATGCGTTACAGTTCTCCCACCATTGTCGTTCTCTACGGCACGCTCCTCTGCGCCGCGGTCGGCTTGATGCCGTCCCAGGCGTCGGCCGTAACCGCCGCCGAGGTAAGAAAACTCACGCCGGACCAGGCTCTAAACGCCAGCGTGGGTTTTGGTAAGACCGTCGCGATCAGCGGAGACCGAGCCATCATCAGTTCGGTGTTCGGCGACACGTGGCTATTTGACACAACGACCGGCAACCAGATCTCACTGTTGAACACGGGCGCGATCGGGCAACAACTGGGCGCATCGATAGCGATGGCTGGCAACCTAGCGGCTGTCGGTAATAACCGGGCGGGATCGGCGGGAGAAGTGTTCCTGTTTGACACCCTGACGGGTGGTTTGGTGCGGACCATCCCCGCCCCCGCAGACGGACAGATACACGAGTTCGGCACATCCGTTGCGTTCCACGGGAACACCGTGCTGATCGGAGACACCGGTGTCAATACCAGCGGTGGGGCTGTACACGTTTACGATGTTACGACGGGGAATCTGCTTTCAACACTGACCCCCAGCAACCCCGCATCGAGTTCCGGTATATTCGGTAACTCTATGGCGGTCAGCGGCGATACGGCTGTGATCGGCGCGCGCAATGAAGGTTTTTCAACTGAAGGGGCGGCTTACCTGTTTGATCTCACAACAGGCCAACAGATCGACCGGCTATCCGCGGCAGATGCAGGTATCACCAGCACGATGTTCGGCCAATCGGTTGCGATCAGCGGCGGAATAGCGATTGTCGGAACATTCGCAGATGACAATGCCCTGGTCTTCGATGCCAGTACGGGGGCCCATATACGGACCCTCACGGGTAATGGCACGTTCGGTCGAAGCGTCGCCATCCGGGGTGATATCGCGGCGGTGGGATCTGAGCAGGGTCCTGTCAGCGGCATTGGGCTCCCGGGCACCGTCAGCCTGTTCGATGTCACCACCGGCGCATTACTAGACACGTTCACCGGGTCAGACGCCACCAGTAATGATCGGTTCGGCAGTTCGGTAGCCTTCGACGGTGATCAACTGCTAGCCGGAGCGCCCGCATTATCGAATATTTCCTCCAATAACATCGGAGGGGCGACGTATCTGTTCACGATCCCAGAGCCAGGAACGGCGTTGGTGTTAGGAATGCTCGGCTGCACGGCGGTGATGCGGCGTCGAGCCAGTTAGCATCCCCGTGTATCTGGTTACCCAATTAATATGCGCTAACAAAGAAGCCCACGTTCCTCGAACGTGGGCTTCTTGATTTATGAGAATGGAATTAACTCACACTACTTCCCAAACAGGTTCGCCTGGGCGAACATGCCGTGCTTGTCGAAGTATTGCAGGGCCTCTTCGGTGCTCTTGAATACCTGAGTGGCGGTCTCGGTGATGAACGGGCTGGGCGAACGTTGGGGCTTCCAGACGACGTAGACCTCTCGGCCGTGCTCGAAGGCGTGGTGCAGCTCGCGCTCGACGCCGCTTGATAGCCCCGGCATGCCGTCGGGGAGCTCGGGGACCAGCGAGACGATCATGTCGCTCTGGCGGACCATCTTAAAGTCGCGCGAGTAGATCTGCCCATCGACGTCGCCGGCGATATCCAGGACCTGTTTGACCGAGACGCTGAGTTTATCCTGGCCGCCTGAGAAAGAGCCCGGGTCGATCTCGACGAACTCCTTTGCTTCCTTGGCGGCGGCGATCGCGGCATCGAGCAAAAGCTTCTCGTCCACGTCCGCGGGATCAAAAGCGATGAAGTGCTTGGCCAACTCGGCGCGGAAGGTGTCGATCTCTCTAAGCGTGTCCGGCAGGTTGACGACGTGGGTCATCGGGAACGAGGGGTAGACCGTCCGCATCTCAGGTCGGCAGACCAGGCGGTAGCAGGTCTCGATCGTGTCCTTGTGTCGGCCGCGCGACAGGACATAAAAGCGGTTGGGGATCTTAAGTGCCTGGGCCAGCAGCTCGGTCGCCATGATCTCCTCTTCACGCCAGACCATCAGGTCTTTGAGGGTGGCGTCGGAGACGTGGTCACGGTGCAGGCGTTCGGCGACGACCTCGATGTTATCCAGGAGGCAGATCAGGACGTCGGGCTTGAGGGCCTCGACTTGGTCGAAGTCGAACGCGCTGAACAGGCCGTGCCGCCAGCGGAAAGTGGCATGGGTGTTGACCATGATATTCGGCTTGCCAGCGGACTCGCTGATGATGTCCTTGAACGCGGCCCGACGTAGCGAGTTGAGCCGGGAAAGCTGCAGGTCCAGGATTCGGCCCTGACGGACATCGGGGTCCTCGGTGTACATC
>JAJDCV010000013.1 GCA_029260675.1 Phycisphaeraceae bacterium | reverse complement strand
GGGCTGCCACAATTGCACAAGCTGGCGACGCATGCCGATAAAGTCGAGTGGTGGCTGCTATTGTTCCCCTGCCTGCTGCTGGGGCTGACCCTGATGGGCCTAAACTTCCTGGGCGACGCACTGCGGCATCGGCTGGATCCCAAGCGAGCGAAGACCTAAGAACCGGTGCGGCGTCATCGGAAAGGATATTGGACATGTATCGAGCTGCGATGTTTACCGGATCACTGGTTGCGACTTTGCTATTGACGGTGGCGTTTGTCGGCTGCGGTGAGAGCGGCGGGAACAGCGAAGGCAGTGAGAACGGTTCCGGCAGCGCAGCGGACCGCGGGCCTCTGGTCACCTACAGCGCAACCAGCGCCAAGGTCCGCGGCATGGACCCGATGGATATCGGGGACACGACCAGCAGCGGTGTCGCGTCGGGCATCTATGACTGCCTCTACCAGTACCACTACCTCAAGCGGCCATATGAGTTGATCCCCTCGTTGGCGGCAGCGATGCCCGAGGTTTCGGAAGACGGGCTGACTTACACGATCAAGCTGCGCGGCGACGCGTATTTTCAGGACGATGAATGTTTCAAGGCCAGCGGCGGCAAGGGGCGGAAGCTGGTCGCCGAGGACCTGATCTACTCCTGGAAGCGGATCGCGAACATCAAGAACATCTCGAAGAACTGGTGGATATTTGACGGGCGGATCAAGGGCTTCGATGAGTTCCGCGAGTACACCAAGGCGGTGAAAGACAAGAAAGATGTTGACTACGACCGGCCGGTGGAGGGGCTTGAGGCGGTGGATGATCTGACACTAAGGATCACGCTGACCAAGCCCTGGCCGCAGGTCGTGTTTATGCTGGCGCACCTGCCGACGGCGGCGGTGCCGCGCGAGGCGTTGGCGCATTACGGGGACGAGTTTCTCAACCACCCGGTAGGAACCGGGCCTTACCGCTTGAAGGACTGGCGTCGGGGCAGCAAGATCATTCTGGAGCGGAACCCGACGTACCGCGAGGAGCTATACCCCAGCGAGGGCGAGCCGGGTGATGAAGAAGCCGGGCTGTTGGCGGACGCGGGCAAGCGTCTGCCTTTGATCGATCAGATCGACATCTCGATCATCGAGGAGGACCTGCCGCTGTGGTTGAAATTCCTGGCGGGCGATCTGGACATCAGCGGGATCCCCAAGGACAACTTCGACACCGCCATCACGCCGTCGCGTGAGTTGACGCCTGAGTTCCGCGAGAAGGGGATCGTGCTGAAGGTTTATGAGGAAGCGGCGACGTACTGGTACGGGTTCAACATGGAAGACCCGGTGGTGGGTAAGAACCAACCGCTGCGTCAGGCGATGAACCTGGCGATCGATCGGGACGAGTTTCTTACGCTGTTTCTGAATAACCGGGGCGTCCCGGCGCGTGGGGTGTTGCCGCCGATGATCGCCGGTTACGACAAGGACATCAACAGCCCGTACACGGTGTACGACCCTGAACTCGCCAAGAAGAAGGTTAAGGAAGCGGAGGCGGTCCACGGCGGTCCGCTTCCGGTGATCACGCTGACGATGGGCTCGACCGACAGCACGGCCCGACAGCTGGGCCAGTGGTTTGCGCGTTCGTATGAGCGGGTCGGGATCACGCTGGAGGTGGAGTACATGGATTGGCCGACCGCTCAGGAGAAGGTCAAGACCAAGAGCGCGCAGATGTACGCGATGGGCTGGGTCGCGGACATCCCCGACGCGGAGAACTTTATGCAGCTGTTCTACGGCCCCAACGGCTCGCCGGGCCCGAACAACATGAACTACAAGAACCCCAAGGCCGACGCGTTGTACCAGAAGCTTTCGGTGATGGAGGATTCACCTGAGCGCCACGAACTTATCCGTGAGATGCAGCAGATCGTGGTCGACGACCTGCCCTGTGTTTTCACGCTACACCGGGTTGCGTTCATCCTGCGTTACGACTGGATGAAGAACTACAAGCCACATGTGTTTGGTTACGGGCTGGGCAAGTACCGCAACCTTGACGCCGAGCTTCGCCGCCAGCGGGTGGGGAGATAGGCCGATGCTCAGCTACATCGTCCGTCGGCTGCTGTACACCCCGCTGATCGTGGTGGGTGTTCTGCTGGTGACCTTTCTACTGTTCCGCGTGGTCCAGGGGGATGTCTCCTCGGACATCGCCGGGAAAAACGCGAGCCCCGAGACGATCGCGGAGATCCGTAAGGAATACGGGTACGACAAGCCACTGATTATCAACACCGAAGCGGCACGCGAGCGAGGCGTGTTGGCGGTGTTCGACTCTCAGTTCTTCCATCACTTCAAGAGCGCCCTGACGCTGGACTTCGGGCGATCGCGGAGCAAGCAGAAGATCTCGACACTACTGATGGAAGGCGCGATCCCCTCGCTGAGTTTGACGGCCCCGATCTTTTTGGGGCTGCTGATCACGTCGGTGTCGCTGTCGATGCTTGTGGCGCTGCGGCGTGGCGGGCCGTTCGACACGTCGGTGGTGGTGGTCTGCGTGATGGGGATGAGCCTGCCGATCCTGGCGACGATCCTGTTTGGGCAGTATTTCCTGGCGCACAAACTGGGCTGGTTCCCGGTGTTCGGTTATGAGCCGGGGCTGGCGGGCGCGAAGTATTTTGTGCTTCCGGCGTTGCTGGGGATGCTTGCCGGGCTGGGCGGGGACGTGCGTTTCTACCGGACCGTGATGCTGGACGAGATCCAGTCGGATTACATCCGCACCGCCCGGGCTAAGGGGCAGGGCACGTTGCGGATTCTTTATAAGCACCTCCTGAAGAACGCGATGATCCCGATCATCTCCAAGGTCGTGCTGGCTATCCCGTTCCTGTTTTTGGGCTCGCTACTGTTGGAGCGTTTCTTCGGGATCCCCGGGCTTGGGTACCTGATGATCGAGGCGATCGGTGCGCGCGATTCGCAGGTCATCATGGCCCTGACGTTTATCATCTCGATCCTGTTTGTGCTGGGTAACCTGGCGACCGACGTGTGTTACGCGCTGGTCGACCCGAGGGTGTCATTGAATTGACCGCTGCGACCACCGAGTTTGTCCCGCCTTCCGCATCCGCCGGCCGGAGCCTGTGGTACGACGCCTGGCTGCGCTTCAAGCGCAACAAGCTGGCGATGGTGATGCTGGGGGTGGTGTTGCTCTACGTCGCGGTCGGGATCGGGGTGGCTGCGGGGTGGTTGACTGCGGACTGGAAAGAGAGCGTCGGGCCGTCGTACGCGGCACCGAGCTGGGAGCACCCTTTCGGGACCGACATCTTTGGGCAGAGTGTATTCCGGAAGATGATCTACGGGACGAAGATCAGCTTGTCGGTGGCGTTTTTCGCTTCACTGTTGTCGATCGGGATCGGTGTACCGATGGGCGCGGCGGCGGGTTTCTTCCGCGGGGTCGTCGACGAGGTGATCGTCTGGTTGTACTCGACGCTCAGCTCGATACCGGGGCTGCTGCTGATCCTGGCGTTTGCTTATGCACTGCAGGGCACGAGCCTGTTCGGATTCAAGCTCACCGGGATCACCAGCGTGTACCTGGCGCTTGGGCTGACCAGTTGGGTCGGTCTATGCCGGCTGATCCGTGGTGAGGTCATCAAGCACAAGGACCGCGACTACGTCACCGCCGCGACGGCCTATGGGGCGTCGAAGACACGGGTGATCTTCCGACACGTGATCCCGAACGTGACTCACCTGATCCTGATCGATTTTTCACTGCGGTTTGTCGGGTTTATTCACGCGGAGGTGATCCTCAGCTTCCTGGGCCTGGGCGCGAAGAGCGAGCCGAGTTGGGGCGTGATGATCGACGACGCTCGGTTGGAGCTTAGCCGGGGGTACTGGTGGCAGATGGCGGCGGCGACGCTGGCGATCTTCGGGATCTCGTTGGCGTTGAATATCGCGGGGGATGCGTTGCGCGATGCGCTGGACCCGAAGATACGGACGTGAATGATGGACCTTCGGGCTCCGGAAGTCCGTGGGCTTTGTGGAGCGGGGGTATTGGGAAACAATGCTTATGTCTGACACACCCATCATTGAGATCGAAGACCTGGCGGTGAGTTTTCCGGTGCCGGACGCGGCGGGGCGGGGCAGGCGGTTTGACGCGGTTAAGCGTGTGAACCTGTCGGTGTATCCTTCGCAGACGTTGGCGGTGGTGGGGGAGTCCGGGTCGGGCAAGAGCGTCAGCGCGATGTCGATCCTGCAGCTTATCCCGACGCCGCCGGGGAAGTATGAGTCGGGGAAGATTATCTGGCGTGGTGACGGTTCGTCGGCTGAAGCGGGCTCGGACGGGACGGACCTGTTGAAGCTCAACGACAGGCAGATGCGGCGTATCCGTGGGAATCAGATCGCGATGATTTTCCAGGAGCCGATGACGAGCCTGAACCCGGTGTACACGATCGGTGAGCAGATCACCGAGGCGGTGCTGCTGCATCAGGCGGTGAACAAGTCACAGGCGAACCAGATCGCGATCGATGCGTTGGAGGACGTGGGGATCGCGGACCCGGCGTCGAGGCTGAAGGAGTACCCGCACCAGTTGTCCGGTGGGATGCGTCAGCGCGTGATGATCGCGATGGCGTTGGCGTGCCAGCCGAACCTGCTGCTGGCGGACGAGCCGACGACGGCGTTGGACGTGACGATCCAGGCGCAGATCCTGGAGCTGTTGCGGACATTGCAGAACCAGAAACAGATGGCGGTGCTGTTGATCACGCACGACCTTGGGGTGGTCGCGGAGAACGCGGACACGGTCGCGGTGATGTATGCCGGGCGCGTGCTTGAGTATGCCTCGGTGTTTGACGTGTTTCAGAGGCCGTTGCACCCTTACACGCGGGGGCTGCTGCTTTCGATGCCGGTGCTGGGTAAGTCCAACGAACGGCTACCAACGGTGATGGACGGAGCGACCGTGCCGGAGGATTTCCCGTCGGGTTACGTCGTTCAGCCGCACACGATCGACCCGAATCCGCCTGGGGGTTACGGGGGACCGGATGCGCGGTTGTATGAGGTCGAGTCCAACCATTGGGTGTTGTGCGAGCCGACGGCGGGCAACACGGACGCCAAACCGGCGCATCCACGTCTTGCGTTTAAGCGGGATTCCGTAGCCGAGGCGGTGGGTGGGTAAAAGCGATCACGGCGAGGGGGTTTGAAGGGGAGTCCGCGGATATATATCAGCGGCTGTGAAGAATCGAAGTGCGACCGGTGGGGTGGGTATGCCCCGGCGCTCCACATGCAATCCGGGGGTCGTGCTAATGCCGGAAGTGTCGGTGGTAGAAGTAGTGGTCGTAGGGGCTTGGGTAGCCGTAGTAATAGGCGTCGTGGCGGTAGGTCTGGGGTGGCTTGCGCTCGAACGTGCTGCTTTGGTAATACAACTGGCCTTCGTGTTCGATCGCCCATCTGAGGTTGAGTCCGTTGAGGTCGAGCTGTCCGTCTTCGGGGACGGGGAATAGCAGTGTGGTCCGCACCGTTTGGCCGGGCCCGATCAAGAGATTTTGCTGATCGATCAGATCGGGGTTGGGGAATCTTTGCGCGTTCCCGGTAAAGAGCGCCGCGGTATCGGGTTTGAACGCGATGGTAAGCGGCGAGGTGTTGTCGAAGAGGATGGCGGTTTCGACGATCGGTCGGCTGCCGGGCTCTTTGGTTTGGCGGCGTACGCCGATCATGGAGCTGAGCATGCGGATGGGTGCGGCGTTCGGGCTGTCTTCAAGATACACAACCGTCTCGCTGGGTCTGGGCAGGTAGGTGTACCGTGCGTCATACGCCGAACACCCCCCGGCGAACCAGAGGCTAAGGGCAAGCAGAACGGCGGAGATCCGGCGGGGTTGTACTGTGTCGATCATTTTGGAACCGTCTTTCTTTAGTCGAACACGGTCTGTTTTTATCCCATCCAATCATTGGTGGTCTCGACATCAGGGTCAAGCGCCATTCACAGATAGCGTTGTTTGTGTGATAGGTGTATTACGCAAACAAATAGGGTATCGCGTACCGGTTCCTGCGCGGGCCGAGGAAACACGGTATGCCATCCGGCCGTGGTGGGCGACTCAGTCTCTCCCGTCGGGGTGGCAGTTCAAACAGGCTTGGCTGGACCAGCTGTAACCGCCGACCTCGTCGT
>JAJDCV010000012.1 GCA_029260675.1 Phycisphaeraceae bacterium | reverse complement strand
GGTATTCGCTGGTCCCGTCACGGAAGAGCTGACGCGTCACAGCGACCTCGTCCTGATCCAGCGCCAGGTGGCGTAAGCCGTCCTCCCCGGCCGTATTTTCAAAGGTAAGTGTGACCGCCGCCATCCCGGAGGGCTTGCGGTTCGCCGACCCGTTGAAGATGACGTCCATCATCGCCCCGCCACGCAGGCTCTTGGCGGACTGTTCGCCCAGCACCCACTTGATCGCGTCAACGATATTAGACTTGCCACAGCCGTTGGGACCGACCACCCCGACGACCGGTGCGTCGAACTTGATCTCGGTCTTGTCGGCGAAAGACTTGAACCCCGCCAGGGTTACCTTCGCTAAGCGCATAGAATCGACCTCCATGTCGATATCAGATATATCGTCAACCGGCGCTCCCCGGCTCCAAAAGCTCCGGCGGTGCGTGGCCCCGCCAACATGGCGCGGACGGCTATTCTCCCCATGTACCTCATCATCATAGATCGGGGCCTCTAAGTCTACCTGCTGGACCGGTCTGGTGCCTCCCCGGGCACCGCGGAGGTCTCAGGCCTGGCCGCCAGGGGCTGGTCCTCGCCCCCAACCGGCTGCGATTGGATCACCGGGGCTTCCCCCGGCACCGACGGGCCGGTCTCCGGACGCTCGCCCGGGGTCTGCGCGTTTTCAAATTCAGCAATCTGCCGGGCCAGCGGGCTGACTCGCACCTCGATCGGCGCCGCCACCTCGCCCTGCCGGCACAACTGATACACCACATCCACCACCTGGCTGTAAGTCAGGTCAAGCCCCTCCTGGGGCTGATCGACCGTGGGCTTGTGCCCCAACAAATAGATCAGGGTCTTCAGGTCCGGGACCGCCTTGAGCTTGATCGACGACCGTCGGTCCGCCCCCTGTCCCGCCCCGGCCCCCGCCGAAGGCTGATAGAAAATATCCAGGTGGCCCTGCCCCTGTTCCGCGGACAACATCAAACGGTTGCCCCAGTGCCGCGACAGCATCGGACTCTTAAACCCAAGCCCCGGGTTGAAGATCGCAATCCTCGGCACCCCGACCTGCGTGACATACACCAGCGGCTTCTCGCTGGGCACCGTGTCGATGACATACTTCACCCCCGTACCCAGTGCGTCCGGCACCTCGACCCGCCCGCTGGTGATCAGCCGGTCGTTGATGGTGACAAGTGATTCATACGCCGCCAGGCGGACCGGGGTGTCTTCATCGTCCAACAACCGCTTCAGTGTCCGGGCACCCGTGAGCGACCGGGGCAGCAAGACCAGAGCCTGCGCAACCCTCGTGCGGATCGCAGGATCAAGATCTTTGGACAACTCCGCAAGCGATTGGCTGGCACGCTCGTCCCCCAGCCACGCGCCGGCCTCCAGAGCCGTCAGCCGCACCGACACATCCTGATGGCCGTAAGATTCCCTTAATATTTCCACAATCGGCCGCCCCAAAGCCCGCCACGCCAGCCTTACCGATTCCTGCGTCTGCGGCTGCTCCTCAAGCACCTGCGCCAACCGACGCGCCTGGGGCTGCTCGAAGCCCGGCCCCATCTGCAGGTACAGATGCATGATCAGGTCGACCAACTCACCGGGATTATTCTGAAACCGTGGCGGGATATAGATCTTGATCAACTGGTCCGTCACCGGCTTAGCTAACGGCTTGCGGTCCGTCGCCCGGCCGAAGCGCTCGTTGATCCGATCCGCGACCGCCCGGCTGCGCGTGTAGCTGGACTGGTTCAACACCAACTCCAGCTCGCGCGCCGCCGTGGTCTTGCCACCGGCCACCACGATCACCCGCTGACGCCCAAACGCCTCGGGCTCGCCCGTACTCGGCCGGTCCCGGTAAGGGTTGTCGTAGATCGGGCCGTGGGCCGTCGCCTGTTCGTGCAAGAATTTAAACGCCTGGTTCGCGCCGTTGATCCCCAGCGTCGCCGTCCACAGCGTCCCCCCCGCCAGGCTGGTCGTCTGAGAATCCACCGCCGTCACCAGCACATCAAACCGCAGCCCCGGGGATGCGCCCGGCGGGATCAGACCGTCGATACGCACCACCGCCGTGTTCGGATCGGCCAGCACCCGCTCGGGGGTCATCGAAAGCGTGTCCCGCCTAGCGCTGCCCAGCCCGTATTTCTTCATCTGCGTGATCAACGCCTGCCGAAGCGCCGGCGGGGCGCTGGTCGAGCCCGTCCCGTTGAGGTTCACGACGATCCCGTAACCGCTGACCAGGATCGCCCGCTCGGTACCCGGACGCAGCCGCACCAGCGAGCCGATCGTCCCCCGCAAATAAGCCGGCCCGGTGTAGGTCGGAGCCGGTGCGCCGCCGGGGGCTCTCGTCACGGCCGGCGTCTCACAGCCCACAAACACCAGCACCACACACACGGACAGCACCGCCGACGCCCGCCGCGCCCAACGCCATCGTATAGCCCCTCGTCTGCCACCCGCCGGGGGCGGCCAGACGCTGTCTCGCCGGTTGTCTGTCATGGTGATCCTGTCGGTAAAACAAGTGGATCAGGAAGGCCCGTATTCTCCGCGTTTACCCCCTCAGGGTCAACCCCCCCGGCCCCCAGGCGGAGCGTGCTTCTGCACGCGTTTACCCCCCACGTTTCCCTGAACCTAACCCGCATACGCCACCCATCATCCCCCCTGAACCCACGCCCACACACTGTTACACTATGCATCATGCAAGACGACATCGACCACGTCCTGATCGACCGCCACGCCATCAGCCGACGCCTGGACGAGCTCGCCCAGGCCATCGCCGTCGACCTCAAGGCGGAGACCAAGGACGGCCCCGGCGAAATCACGCTCGTCCCCATCCTCACCGGCGGGATCATCTTCCTGGCCGACCTCATCCGCAGGCTCCCGATCCCCATGCAGATCCGCGTCATGAGCGTCACCAGCTACCCCGGCACCGCCACCAGCAGCCGGGGCGCCAGTATCGAAGCCGAACTCACCAAGCTCCCCGATGACCTCAGCAACAACCACGTCGTGGTCATCGACGACATCCTCGACTCCGGCAACACACTCCGCCTGGTCAAAGAGGTCATCCAGAAACGTAACCCGATCAGCCTCCGCACCTGCGTCCTGCTGAGAAAGAAGATCCCCTCCGCCATGGAATTCGACGTTGACTACTTCGCCTTCGACATCCCCGACGAGTTCGTCGTCGGCTACGGCCTGGACTACAACGACTACTACCGCAACCTCCCGGATATCGTCACGCTCAAAAAACACGTCTACGCACAAACCTGACCCACACGGTTGCTAAACATGATCCAAATCTGCCCCATGCATCTATACTCAAGCCCACTGATGCACCGTCCCCGGTGCTTCGGTGGGGTATCCGTCAGGTTTTCAAACGCCTCTAGTTAAGTACCACCCGACCGACACCAAATAGCCGTATCAACCTCATGACCCCCGCCGTCACCGAACCACCCCCGACCAAGCGCAAGCCGTCCAAGGCCGCGCCCCCGCACCGCCTGGCCGAGGGGCTTACCGGTGAGACCAACGCCGACGAAGCCGCCGCTCGCGCCGCCGGCATGCTCCCCGCCGAACTCCTACAACCCGGTGAGATCATCATCCTCCTGCTCAAGCCCAGCGCCTGGTTCATCCTCCTGGTCCCGCTCCGAACGCTCACCCTGATCGTCGTCCTGGCGATGGCGGGCGACCTGGCCAACAGCTACCTGGGCATCGGGATGAGCCGACAGAACACCCTCCTCGCCGCGCTCACGCTCATCCTGCTTCGGCTCTTCTGGCAGTTCCTCGAATGGCTCTCAAGGGTCTA
>JAJDCV010000011.1 GCA_029260675.1 Phycisphaeraceae bacterium | reverse complement strand
CCAGGCGGCTAGAAAAAAGGGCCTGATCGTGATCAACCTCCTGTTCGCCTGGTGCTGGATGACGCTTGGGCTGCTTTCCGGGGCGGCCCAGGGGATCGGCTTCCACAACGAATCGTGGATGGGCGGATACAACTCGTGGCGGCGGCGGCTGACACGCCTGGGACACATCGCGTTCCTGGGGACCGGCATGCTCAACCTCGCGCTCGCGCTGACGGTGGAGGCGGCCGGGATGCCCGTGACCTCGGCGCGTTGGCCGGGCGTACTGTTGATTGTCGGGGCGGTGTCGATGCCGACGGTTTGTTACCTCTCCGCTTGGCGTATGCCTCTAAGGAATCTTTTCTTCGTGCCTGTGTTGAGCCTGACCGCGGGGTGCGGCTGGTTTGTGGCCGTGCTATTCGAACACCTTTATTTAAAAGGGGGTATGTGATGAAGATCGGAATGATCGCGATGAGTGGTGTGCGTGCGTGTGACCAGGAGTTGCTTGAGCTGGGCCTGACGCTGCCGGGGTTCGTCGAGCGGAGTAAGACGATCGCGTCGCTGCCAAGCCTGGGCCTGTTGACACTGGCCGGGTTGACACCGGACCGTCACGAGGTCGTCTACCTGGACGTGCAGGACATCGCCGAGGTAAGCGTCGATTGGTCCACTTTCGATTTGGTAGCGATCTCGACGTTCACCGCCCAGGCACCCGAAGCATATGAGCTTGCCGACCGTTGCAGGGAGTCTGGCGCAAGGGTGGTGATGGGCGGGTTGCACGTGATCTGTCTGCCGGACGAGGCACTTGAGCACAGCGACGCGGTGGTGGTCGGCGAGGGCGAGCTTTGTTGGCCGGATATGTTGGCCGACGCCGAATACGGCGCATTGAAACCGATCTACCGCAGCAAGCCCCGCGAGTTCGACCTGGCCGATGCGCCGATGCCTGCGTACCACCTGCTGGACATGGATAAGTACAACCGGATCACCGTGCAGACCTCCCGGGGCTGCCCGTGGAAGTGCGAGTTCTGCGCAAGCTCCATCCTCCTGACCCCCAAGTACAAGCAGAAACCAATCGATAAGGTTTTGGCTGAGATCGACCGGGTCTGCGAGCTCTGGCCCCGGCCTTTCATCGAGTTCGCGGACGATAACAGCTTCGTGGATCGTCGGTATTGGAAACGGTTGCTCCCGTTGCTAGCCAAGCGGCGGATCAAGTGGTTCACCGAGACCGACATCAGCGTCGGCGAGGACGACGAGTTGCTCGGACTCATGCGTAACGCCGGCTGCGCCGAGGTGTTGATCGGCCTTGAAAGCCCCGGCATCGAGGGGCTCACCGGACTGGAACTCAAGACCGACTGGAAGCGCAAACGCCGCGGCGACTACCTGCGCCTGGTCCACAACATCCAGTCCCACGGCATCCGGGTCAACGGCTGCTTCGTCCTGGGGCTCGACGGCCAGACCACCGATATCTTCGACCGCGTCTACGACTACGCCAGGGAGCTTGAGCTGTACGACGTGCAAGTCACCTTGCAGACCCCGTTCCCCGGCACCCCGCTGTACGAACGGCTACGCCGCGAAGATCGGCTGCTTGAAGAGAAGGCCTGGCACAAATGTACGCTGTTCGACCTGACGTTCGCGCCGTCGCCGATGACCGCCGATGAACTTGTCTCGGGCTTCCACGCGTTGGTGGTCAGGCTTTACAGCGACGAGGCGACCGCCTGGCGACGCGATTTATTCAAGCGCAAGTACCGCAGGGCGACGAACGGACGGGTGGAGGGTATAAAGGAGTCGGCCTGATACCACCCGGGCGGGTTGGAGGCACGTCTCATGGCACGATCATCCTCCGTGCGGCCGCTGTTCATACTCGCCGGGCTTTACGACGGCGTGCTGGGGTTGGCGTTCCTCTTCGCCGCGCCCACCGTCTTCCAACGCTTCAACGTCACCCCGCCGAACCACTACGGCTACGTCCACTTCCCGGCCCTGCTGCTGCTGGTCTTCGCCCTGATGTTCTTCGCTATCGCGTCTGACCCGAGGCGCAACCGCAACCTGATCCCCTACGGCATCCTGCTGAAAGTCAGCTACTGCACCACCGTCGGTTGGCACTGGCTGGACGCCGGTGTGCCGTGGATGTGGCAACCGTTCTTCATCCTCGACCTGCTGTTCCTGGTCGCCTTTATCTGGGCCTACCGTCGGATCGTGTCGGCGAGGTGAATCCTCTTCGACCGCCCTTACTCTTCCCCGATGTCCTCGTTCCACAGATCAGGCTTGTCGCGGATGAAGTTCTTCATCAGCTCGATGCAACGCGGGTCGTTGAGGTTGATCAGTTCGACCCCGTGCTGCTTGAATAGGTCTTCTGCCCCCATGAAGTTCTGGTTCTCGCCGATCACCACGCGGGGGATCTTGTAGAGCAGGCTCGTCCCCGTACACATCACACACGGGCTGAGCGTGCTGACCAATGTCAGCCGGGGCCAGTCCCTTCGCCGACCTGCGTTACGAATACAAGCCACCTCCGCGTGCGCCGTCGGGTCCCCGGTCTGCACGCGCAGGTTGTGCCCCCGCGCCACGACGTTCCCATCGGCATCCGCCAACACCGACCCTATCGGCAGCCCGCCCTCGGACAGCCCTAGCTCTGCTTCCTTGATCGATTCGTTTAAGAGTGCTTGGTAGTCCATCGGGGTCGCCTCGGCTTAGAAAAGAAAACTTGACAGGATGACAGGATATACAGGATGGGATTTCACCGCGTTGGATGTGTTTTATGCAGTGATTCCCCCGCCTTGATCGGCTCAGATGGGCTATCATCCGGCTCCATGGGTCTGTTACTATTGATTATAACTGCTGTGGTGCTGCTCTGGCTGCTTGGTGCCGCGGGCTTGGTCTATGCACTGGGGCACCCCAAGCGTAAGACGTTTGCGGTGGCGCTGGGCAAGGGCGATCCGACGGACCCGGCGGACCTGGAGCTTGAGGCTCAGGAGGTCGCGTTCACGTTGTCGGATGGTAAGCGAACGCCGGGGTGGGTGATCGAGGGGAATGACCCGCAAGGCCCGACAGTCGTCATCGTTCACGGGTTTGGGGACAGCCGGTACGGGTCGCTCATGCGTGCGCCGCTGGTTGGGCCGAACGTGAAGCGGGTGGTGGTGTTTGATCTGCCGGGGCAGGGTGAGTCGGAATCGAAGCGTGCGTACGGGGGGTTGCGTGAGCC
>JAJDCV010000010.1 GCA_029260675.1 Phycisphaeraceae bacterium | reverse complement strand
GATACGTCAGACCTGCTTAGGGGTGTGCCGGCGAACACGACGGCGTGGATGAGCCACGGCGACCAGGTCCAGAGCCTGCCCGATGAGTTCGTTCCCCTGGCGGCGACCGGGACCTGCCCCTACGCGGCGGTGCGCCACAAGAACAAGCCGTTCTTCGGCGTGCAGTTCCACCCGGAGGTGACGCACACGCCCCACGGCTCGAACATCCTCACCAACTTCCTATTTAACATCTGCGGCTGCGACGGCTCCTGGAGGATGACGAACTTCCTGGAGAGCGAGATCAAGCGCATCCGCAAAACCGTCGGCGGCAAGCGCGTGATCTGCGGGCTCTCCGGCGGGGTCGATTCCTCGGTCGTCGCGGCGATGCTCAGCAAAGCCATCGGCAAGCAACTGACCTGCATCTTCGTAGACAACGGGCTGCTGCGCAAGGGCGAGCGGGACCTGGTCGAAAACACGTTCCGCGATCACTTCGATCTGGACCTGCGGGTGGTCGACGCGGCGAAAGCTTTTCTTGGCGATCTCAAGGGGATCACCGAGCCGCAGGAGAAACGCACCCTGATCGGGCATCGGTTTATCGAGGTGTTCAAAGAGACGGCAGACCATATCAACGCCGAGGCGGAAGGCGACAAGCCCCCGATCCAGTTCCTGGCCCAGGGGACGCTGTACCCGGACGTGATCGAGTCGGGCCAGGGGTATTCCGGTGCGGCGGCGAACATCAAGCTGCACCACAACGTCGGCGGGCTGCCGGAAGAATTAGGCTTCGACCTGGTCGAGCCGTTGCGTAACCTGTTCAAGGACGAGGTCCGCAAACTCGGCGCGGTGCTTGGCCTGCCCGAGCCCATGGTCTGGCGTCACCCGTTCCCCGGCCCGGGGCTGGCGGTCCGCGTGCTTGGCGAGGTCACCGAGGAGCAGCTGGAACTGGTCCGTGACGCCGATGAGATATTGCTTGAAGAGATCGTGGCGAACAACCTGTATCAGAAGACGGCGCAGGTCTTTGCGGTGCTGCTGCCGGTCAAGGCGGTCGGCGTGATGGGCGACGGGCGGACGCACGAGCAGGTCGTGGCGATCCGCGCGGTGGAGAGCCAGGACTTCATGACCGCCGACTGGGCACGGATCCCCTACGACGTGCTGGCGACGATCAGCAACCGGATCATCAACGAGGTCCGTGGCGTGAACCGGGTGGTGTACGACATCTCGAGCAAGCCGCCGGCAACGATCGAGTGGGAGTGACGTTGCGGCTTTTTGCGTGCGCCCTCCTTACCGAGTTTTTTTGATCCATACTATTCTGATCACGCCGACGGACGCAGAAACGCCAGGCTGCCGATCGGTATGTTCCGGGCGACCCTGTACAGAAGCAATATCGTGGCGACGGCCGGGCCCAGCCGGGGGGTCAGTGTCAGCAGGATGCGCTTGCGGAGGGCGATCGTGGCAAGCAGGTCGGTGAGGAACAGGGCTGAATACGGGGCAGGCGATCGGGGGCTCATCAGATTGGGATCCCTCGCGGCGTATGCGCGGCGGGGTTCTTATTACGTATCATCCTTCACAAATTGATATACGTTGATCTCTTCGTTGAGCTGCACCCCGACGTCGTGCGCGGTGCCGGTGATGAAGTTGCAGCGTTTGACGATGCCGTCGAGGCGGGTGACTTGATCGTGGGTGTCTTTGAGGATGATGCGGCACTCGCTGCCGACGTGGATGTATGAGCCGTGGATGAACCCGATCCCGTTGGGGCTAATGTCGCGGGATCGGACGATGTACTTGGTCCATTGGCCGTCCTGCTGTTTGATCGCGACGGCGATCTGGGAGAGTTTGCGGTAGGAAACCCGCTGGTGTCGGCGTTGGCCGGTGGTGTAGGGGTCGTGGTGGTCAAGTTTTTCCGAAAGCATGCGCCATTGCTCGTCGCTGAGGCGCAGCGTGTCGATTAGCTTGTTTGAGTCACCGGATTGTTTGGACACGGAAACCTCGCTATCAGCACAACTGGACACCCGCCATAATGAATCAATCGGCGTAATCGTTCTGCCAGATCATCACCGCGGCGACGATCTGGCTGTGCGTTCCGGGGCCGATAATCCGAATGCTTGTGACGCCGTGGCGTCTGGACGGCTACAATCAGGCCGAGTACTTTTGGATCAGGCGCCGGGAGAAGCGGGAACAGGAGCGGCCCAATCGACAACAGAACACACCGAAGCCATGGGGTATGCGTGGCGTTGCTGTCCGTGCTTCTGCTGCTTCACGCCGGGTGCGCGCCCGGCTCCGGCGGTGGACGCAACACACGGGCCCGGGGTGGTACGGATTTGTCCGCCCCGGTTCAGACGGCGGCGTTCTCGGTTAACAGGCCCGAGCAACTGCCCGGGGCCTTGAAGATCAAGCTGCGTCAGCACGGGGGGTATCTGTTCGCCCCGGCGCGGATCAACGGGCGGGACGCGGGGCAATTCATGTTTGATACCGGCAGCAGCCTGGGTGTGGTTTCGACCGGCGTGGCGGGGCGGCTTGGTCTGCCAGCGGCTGGGAAGAGCCAGGCGACCGGCGTCGGGGGCGTACAGGCGTTTGAGTTTCGGCCGATCAACAGCCTGGAGTTCGGCGGGCTGGCTGTGGCGGA
>JAJDCV010000009.1 GCA_029260675.1 Phycisphaeraceae bacterium | reverse complement strand
GCCGATCTTACGCAGCGGCAGGACGTGCCAATCATCTTCAGCGGATACTATCGCGCCCCAACCGTGTACGTTGGTGTTAACCACTTCACGCAGGGTGATCGCGTAAACGCTGGCATTGGGAAAGTCTTCTTTAACGCGGCCGATCATCTCCTTGAAGTTGTCGATCTTAGCTTCAACACCTTTGCCCCCGGCTTCCGGGCCTACGATACCCAGGCAGAGTTGGAAGTCCTCTTCGTTTCCGACGAGGATGTCCGCGAGGCTGGCGATCTCGCGGAAGATCTCGGAGAGTTCTTTTTCGCGTCCTTCCCAGAAGGTGGCTCGGTGGTTTAAGTCAAACGAGATGCGTGTGCCGTGCTTCTTGGCGGTGCGTGCGATGTCCAGGCAGAACTGACTGGTCTGAGGTGACAGTGCCGCGATGAGTCCCGAGAGGTGGACGATCTGGACACCCTCTTCGCCGAAGATCCGGCCCAGGTCGAAGTGCTTGACATCAAGCATCCGCCCCACCTCCCCGGCCCGGTCGTTGAAGACACGCGGTCCGCGCGATCCGGCGCCGCTGTCAGCTAAATTGATCTGATGGCGGCAACCCCACGGCCCCCCCTGATCAAACTCCGGTCCCTCGACATGCATGTGCCGACTAGCGAGGTTGTCTTGGATAAGCCGGGAGACCGGGCTGCCCTTGACGAACGCGGTGAGGATCTTCACACGCAGGCCCAGGTACGACGCCACGCTGCCGACGTTGGACTCGGCGCTGGTGGCCTGGAGTTTGAAGGTATCGCTACAGTGGAACGGCTGGCTGGCCACCGGCGTCAGCCGCGTCCCCATGCTGGTGGGGATCACGAGGTGGTAACGGCCGTCGGGCTTGAGATCGATCATGGGCCTTTTCATAGCGTTAGGGGATCGGGACAGGGTCTGTCACGGAAGGTTGATTACTTCGAATTTTATCTAGCTCTCAGAGACATCAGCCTCATCCTGTGCCCACGGGGCAACCGCGGAACTAATGCCGCTGGCGAGGTAGTTCGACAAGCCCGCACCCTGCGGGAAGTCGCCGATCGAGTCGTATCCCGTGTCCGGCCCCAGGTGCTTGAGCGCATAGGCGTTATTGTTCCGCATCGCACCAAGGTGCAACTGCTTGACCCACCCGCGTTCCTTATCGAGCTCTCCGAGATACAGCATCAAGAAGACAAGAAATCGATCAGCATCTGCCGGGGCGATCTCGTCTCCATTACGAAGCTGATTGAAGATAACCTCTGCCTGTTGCCTTGTACACTCAGCCGCTGTGCCACCGAGTCTGACTGTCCTTTTTAGATGCTTCCCACAGAGGACGTCCGGTTCTCGTCACAAAAAATAATCCACCAGTGCCTGTTTTGAGATCATCGCCATGTAGCTCAATCAGGTCTTGTGTAACCTGCCATAGCTTTATCTTGTATGGTGCCCCGGTTTTGCGCCGGCGTTTGGCAATGTACCCATCGTGGAGATGTCCCGCCTGGAGTTCGGCGATTTCACTGGTATACATTGCGCCGTTGAGCCCCAACGCCAGAAAGCACTTCATCCGGCTATCGGCATGGTTCCATACTTCCCCGATCAGCTTTGCCGTTACAGGCTTGCCCCCATCATCACTCGGCAGTTGCTGTGAAACAGCTTGCAGCTTACGTGGCAAGCTATCGATGTGGTGGTGGGTATGCAGCCACTTGAAGAGCGGGCTTCAGCTTTTTTGATCCTTAGCCTTGGCAGGCTATACTACTCTCGATCGACGTCTGAGTTCAAGGTTTTCCTAGAAACGGGCGTCAAAAGAGGCGTCAAACGATACCCACCCGGAAGCGTCAAAATAAACAATTGTAAGTATTGTTTATATGGTGACTTAAACTAGAGGGGCCATAGCTCAGTTGGGAGAGCGCCTGCTTTGCAAGCAGGAAGTCGCCGGTTCGAGCCCGGCTGGCTCCATTGCAGATAACCCGCGTGCGGATTGGCATGTCGGTGATTCGAGCCCGTTGGACTGATCTAGACGGGATATAACCGTGCTTGGCACGGTGGCGATCTTTCAATGATCGCCCGATACCCGCGGCGGCCAACGGGGAACCACCGAGGAGGGTGTATGACACAAAGACCTGATGTCTCTGTCATCGTGCCCACGTACCGGGAGGCGGAGAACCTGCCACGGCTGCTGCCGCGCCTGCTCGACACATTCACACAGGCCGATCTTTGCGGTGAAGTATTAATCGTCGATGACAACAGTGACGACGGCACGCCCGAGGCGTGTAAACCCTTCATCGAAACGGGGAGGGTGCGGTTGATGGTTCGCAAAGATGAGCGTGGGTTATCCAGCGCGGTGCTGCACGGGATCAAGTCTGCAAGCGGCCCGATCATCGTGGTGATGGATGCCGACCTGTCGCACCCCCCCGAGGCGATCCCGCGTCTTGTCGACGCGCTGGAGCAAGGTGCGGATATGGTGCTGGGCAGCCGATATGTCGCCGGCGGAAGCACGTCAGATGAATGGACAGCCTGGCGTTGGATCAACTCCAAGGCCGCTTGCCTGTTTGCCCTCCCCCTGACCCGGGTAAGAGACCCGATGGCCGGGTTCCTCGCGATCCGACACGACCGCGTCCTCAGCATCTGGGACAGCCTCAACCCGGTGGGCTACAAGATCGCGTTGGAGTTGCTCGTTAAGTGTGGCTGCAAGCGCGTTGTCGAGATCCCGATCCGGTTTGAAGACCGCGTGCATGGACAGAGCAAGCTCAATCTCCGCGAGCAGTTGAATTACCTGCGTCATATCGGGAGGCTATACCACCATTGTATCGCTCGAAAAATCAATGGCCCGCCCGGCCCTGGGTAACGCGCGGATTCAGATCATCTCCCTAATCCGCCGGCGCACTTTTCAGCGCACCGACGGGCTGATCATTGGATCATCATTAATCTACATTGCCCTTGCGCCGTGCCATGAGAAGCAGTGATCCTAGCCCCATCAGCGCCGCGCTGGCCGGTTCGGGTGTCGGGTATTCCTGGATACGCAGGATCGGACCCGCGGTTCCCGGCAGGAGGGGGAATACCTCAACCTCCTTCTCGATCACCAGGACGTCACCGGGCAGAACCGGCAGGGAGAAATTATCCAGCCAGAGGTCCGCCGTGCCCAGACCCGTGGGGGTGAACCCGATCAGACTGCCGTTGATGGAGAGCTTTACGCTGAACCAGGTGCTGGACGAGACACCCGCAGCATTAGGCAGGATGTGCTCATGCCAATCAAGCCAGGGCTCGGTCCCGACATTCTGGATGGTCTCGATCATGACCAGCAGTTCGCCGGCCGGATTGGTGACCACACCGCTGGGGTCGGTGATGCTTTTGAGCCAGGGCGAACCCAACGGGTCCAGGTCGATCGGGATCGGGCTGGCCGGATCGCCGATCAACACAATCGGTCCGGGATCAACCGTGTGACCTGTGAACGGGCCGGTTGCTGTGCCTTGGGCGAAAGCGGTGTTACTCATGCTCAAGAAGACCACGGCAAGAACGGGGATCAGAATCCGTTTTGATAATGAAGTGTTCATGACTATTCCTTTCAGGATGTGTGTGCTTGGGTCGTCTCTCTAAACCGACGGCACGCCGGTCGGCGCACCGCCGGGGCTGGTGTTTGTGATGCGTTAATCTGCGTCGGTCTTGCGTCGCGCCATGAGAAGCAGCGATCCGATCCCCATCAGCGCCGCGCTGGCCGGTTCGGGTATGACCGGGGCCGCAATGCTAAAGCTGGCGAAAGGTGAAGCCCTTACGACGGTCAGGGTGGTGAGTGGCTGGTTATTCATCAGCCCGAAGACAATGGACGGATTGACCGTCGTCACGGTGAAACCATTGAACCTGTAGGTGACATTGGGCGCACTCCCCAAGACAGTCACGCCAGGCATCTCGGCGGGGATCGGGTTGCCGTCTATCGTGTCCACGACGCCAAAAGGCTCATCGAGAAAGAACCCAAGAGGCGCGGAGCAAGTCCCGCAAGTCCCGGTCAACGTGAATTGCTCGATCGAACTTGAGCCGAGATCCAGGTCGCTGAAGCGTAATATTGAGCCTACGGGTAAGACGCCTGTATGAAGGCTCGTGAAATCGTAGACAGTCGTGCCGGCGGGATTGGTGCTGCCTGTGGGAATCGGGCCGGTGGCGGAGAACGTGCCGATCCAGTTCGGATGCGCGGGCGAAGACCATGTGCCTGTGAATCCACCCGGCACAGAAGCAAGCAACGGATCCACAACGCTACCCGCCGGTATACCCGGGTTGGGAGTCGGGATCGGCAAGTGGGAAATACTTGATGTCAAGGTTTGTGCTTGAAGACCAACGCACATACCCAACCCAACCATCAACGCCACAAAAAGGGATAATAGTTTAGACATAGGTGACTGCTTATGATTGATTGGCGTGTCCACTGGGAAGCCCGCGAGGGTACGGGTGAGTGTGATGGAGTTCTGCGAGAGTGTTGGGTACATGGTTTTGCCTTTTGGGGACAAGGAGTTTCGATGAGCGCCTGCAGACTAAGCCCCGTGTCCCCGCATCCCGGTTCGATGTCGGACCATGACCAGAAGCGAGCCGATCCCCATCAGCGCCGCGCTGGCCG
>JAJDCV010000008.1 GCA_029260675.1 Phycisphaeraceae bacterium | reverse complement strand
CCGGAAGATCCCGTAGGCGATGATGCAAAGCATAACCACCGAGGCGATCTGCATGCCCGAGACGACGCCCCGGCGCTTCCAGCCGTGGTTCAGGAACGCCACCAGCCCCACACCCGCGAGCAGGCAGGCGGCCGGTGCGATGTGTTGTTCGACCCGTGCGCTGTCGCCGTAGGGGTATTTCTTCAAAGCCGCGGCGAGGAACATCAACGGCACGGGGCTGAGCAGCAGGCACAGGGCCTTACGGTGCCCGGTGCGCCACAGCGCGATGATCCCGAAGACGATCAGGCAGAACGTCGCGGTGCTCCCGCCGTGGTTACCCCCCACCGGGTACGCCAGCATGTTCCCGGTATGGGCGCGGAAGAACCAGGAGACAAGCCCCGTCACCGAATCCATCGGCGGGAACGCGCTGGCCCAGCCGCGCAGCTCGTGGATACCCGCATGGTTCACTTCCTGGCCCACGGCAACCAGCTTCCACATCGCCAAAAAGCTGCCCGCCATCAGCAGCCCACTGAACGTCCAGCCGACTAACCAAGGCACCGGCTTACGGTCCTGTATGAGTTGATAGCTCAGCACAAACATCGCCCCCCCGATGATGAAGACCGCCGGGTAAGACGCCCACACCACCAACACGCCGCTGAGTGTAAACACAACCCAACGCCTCGCGTTCCGGGGCACTTTTAAGAGCGCCCACGCCTGCCAGAGCAGTCCCAAAGCGATCAGCAGGTCCAGGCTGTACGACTTGACCTCAACGCTGTGCCTAACGGGGTAGTAGGACGCGGCGAAGATCAGGACCGCCGCCATCGCCTGACGCCGTCCGACCATCCTCGGCGCCAAACGCCAGAACACCAACACGCACGCCATCCCCGCCAGCAGCGGTAACAGCCGCAGCGCAAGCTCCGATGTCCCGATCAGGCGCGACACGATCCACTGCGCCCAGAGGAATACAACGGGAACGATCTGCGGGTGGTCCAACGGCCCGGCTAACTCGCCGAGCGAACGGGTGATGAAGTTCACCGCGATAAACGCTTCGTCACCCCACATCGGGAAGACCAGCCCGTAGCGCACAAGCCGCCAGAGAAGAGATGCCAGCACCAGGACCAGCGCCCAGCGGTGCGGCGGCCAGCGCAGGATAAGTCGCTTGCGGGGTTCTGGGCCGCCACCTCTCTGCCGGTTTGGCTTTTCCATAGGTGAGCAACCCCTCATACACGAGAAGCCCCCGGCCCGGGCCTGGCCGACAGGGCCTTAGTGTAGTGGCCCCCACCCATGACAACCACCGACTTACATCCGGGCCGGCGAGCGGATACCATAAAAGCGTAGCCCATCCGAAGTCTTTCCCCACGGGAGCACGACATGAGTGAAGGCCATTTCTCGATCCTCAAGCTGCTGGAACAGATGAAGCCTTTGGAGGCATCTGACCTGCACATCAAAGTCGGCATCCCCCCGACCTACCGGATCAACGGCGCCCTGCGCGCCGTCGCCGGCGAGCCCGTCACCGAGGACGAAGCCGACCACATGCTCGACCCTATTCTCAACGAGCAGCAAAAAGAAAGATTCGAGCAGGCCGGGAGCCTGGACTTCGCCTGGCATCTGGAGGGCGGCGATCGCTTCCGCATCAACATATTCCTCGCCGGCGGCCACTGCAGTGTCGCCGTCCGGCGCGTTCAGGCGGAGATCCCCACCTACGACGAACTGCACCTGCCACAGGTCTACCACGACTTGGTTACCAAATCCACCGTCGGGCTGATCCTGGTCGTCGGGGTCACCGGCAGCGGCAAGAGCTCGACCCTCGCCGCCATGATCGATCAGGTCAACATGGCACGGTCGGTCAACATCATCACCATCGAAGACCCGGTCGAGTACCAGTTCATCCCCAAAACCGCGATCATCTCCCAGCGTGAGCTGGGCATCGACGTCGACGAGTTCTCCACCGCGCTTCGGTCCGTTGTCCGTCAGGACCCGGACGTGATCTTCATCGGCGAGATGCGCGACCACGACACCATCATCGCCGCCATCCAGGCCGCCGAGACCGGGCACCTGGTCTTCGCCACCCTCCACAGCGCCGACACCATGCAGGCGTTCGGGCGGATGCTGGAGTTCTTCCCGCCGTCCGAACGGAGCTTCATCCGCAGCAGCCTAAGCAACAGCCTGCTGGCGATCTGCGCCCAACGGCTGATCCCGGCGCTCGACGACTTCGTCGCCGGCGTCGTCCCCGCGACCGAGGTGCTGCTGAACACCGCCCTGGTCCGCGACAAGATCCGTGACGCCGAGGAGAAAGACCTCCCCGCCGTCATCAGCGCCAACCCCGACTCGGGCATGCACAACTTCAACCAGTCCCTGGCCAAGATGGTCCAGGAAAACTGGATCGACCGCCGCGTCGCCCTGTCCTACGCCCCCAACCGCGAGGCCCTGGACTCCCTGCTCAAGGGCATCGATATCAAGAGCAGCGGGCTGGTGGGGAGATGATACGCACTGCTTTTAAAACATTATTAGGTTATTAGACGTGAATAAATTGCCCGCCAGATCATATGATGAAAAAACAGAAGCACGCAATAACAGTAGCGAACGTATAGCTTGGCTATGTTTTTTCGCCACAAATGCTTTATGGATATGTGTAGTTACAGTGGTATATTTGAACTCCACTCCGGTGGAAAGTGACGGCATCAAACTACATACTGCAATTGCATACAACGACCTCACTACATTTGAAGAACTACTGAGCAATGGCGTCTCACCTGATACGCCAGGCCGCAATGGGTATCCACCTATAATTACTGCAATAGAACACGGCGACATAACTATCACAACAATGCTACTCGACGCGGGCGCAGACGTGAATGCATCTGTACCCGGGCGAGGCACCAATGATAGGGCACTTCAGATAGCCCTGTCGGTGGACATAAAGTTAGCAGAACTTTTAATCAATTATGGCGCAGACATAAATGGCCGTAACAGGGATGGTTCTACCCCACTCCACCATGCTGTAGTTTACGATACGAATGGCGATTTTATAAATCTTCTCGTAGACAATGGTGCTGAAGTAAATGCACCGAATACTGACAATGATACCCCTTTGCATTGGGCCGCCTCTCAAGACTCATACGAAGCCGCTAAACACCTTATTAACAGAGGGGCCGACAAAAGTATCCGCAACACACTGGGATTAGCACCCGTTGATCTAGCCAAAAAAGGTAGACCTGATATCAAAAATTGGGGCCAGTTAATTGTAGATGATGAATTGGTACTATTGCTAGAAGAGTCGGCTAAATAGCTGTGGCTTACAAAGCAAAACACCCCCCGGCTTTCGCCGAGGGGTGTGGTTGGTTTTGAATTGTGTGACGAGGACTAGCCTACGTCGATCACTCGCCGCTTGGCCCGAAGGTGATCTTGTCGGTGCCCAGTGCGCCGCCGTCGCCGAGGCCGCCCAGGCCGCCGCCGGCCGCGGGTCCGTCCGGCGCCCCCGGTGCGCCGCCGTCCTTCTTCTCCTGCCGTTCGGCTGCGGCGTCCTGGTCGCTTGTCCAGGCGGCGCGCTTCAGTGACAGGCCGATCTTGCGGTCTTCCAGGTCGACACGGAGGATCTTGACTTCAACTTCCTGAT
>JAJDCV010000007.1 GCA_029260675.1 Phycisphaeraceae bacterium | reverse complement strand
TCGAGGATGTAGGGCGCGACGATATTGGTGGTCCGGTAGCCGAAGACCAGGTCGTCGCGGTCGCGGCTGTAGACCTGGCCGTTCTCGGCCATGACCTGGACCTTGTGGACGGTCGAACCAATATCACCAAATGCGCCCCCGGCGTTCATGCGGATGGCGCCGCCGACGCTGGCGGGGATCCCCGCGACGTGCGCGAGCCCGGCCAACCCGGCCTTGGCACACTCCAACACGAGCTTGAACAGGTCCATGCCCGCGCCCACAGTGATCTTCGTACCTTCTATTTTGAATTGCGCAAACGATGGGTCGTCGAGCTTGATGACCACACCGGGCACGCCGTGATCTTGAATCAGCAGGTTCGCGCCGCTGCCCAGGACGTAGACCGGGACGCCCTGCTCGTTACATCGGGCCGCCAGCGCCGAGAGCTGCGCCACACCCGCGGGGTGGGCCAGCACCTGCGCCGAGCCGCCGACCCCGTACCAGGTCATCTCCGGGCCGATCGGCACGTCGATGTCGTGCCGGATACCCAGCTCCTCCATGATCGCCGAGAGTTGTTCGGTGGATTGTGTTGTGTTTGTCTCGCCTGCTGCCAATGCCCGCTCCAACGTGGGGGCCCGGGTAAAACCGGGGAAACCAAATGGGGACCGGAGGTCGGTCCAGATCACACACGCCCGGGATGATGAGTGTATCGTCGATCCGGGCCCGCGTCCGCGAATCGGAACGGGAATCAGAGGGCCCGGTCGATCCAGCCGCCGCCAAGCACCCGGTCCCACCGGCCTCCGGATTCTCCGCCGTAGCAGACTACCGCCTGCCCGGGTGTGACGGCACTGACCGGCTGATCGAAACGGACTTCTAACACGCCCTGCTCGGTGACCCGGAAACGTCCCGGTGAAGGTGGGCTGTTGTACCGGACCTTCACGCCGCAGGCCCGCCAGTCGGCCGGGGGATCGTCGATCAGCCAGTTGGTCTGCGACGCGGTCAGGCCGTCGGCCAACAGGTCGTCCTTGCCGCCGATCGTGACGGTATTGGTCTTTGGATCTCGGTCGGTGACGTAGATCGGGTATCCAAAGGCCACGCCGACGCCACGTCGTTGCCCGATCGTGAAGTGCTGATGGCCGGGGTGCTGACCAACGACGGCGCCCTGAAGGTCGACGATGTCGCCTGGTGTGACCTCCTCGGGGCTTCGGCGTTTCACGAGGTTGGCGTAGTCGTTGTCGGGGACGAAGCAGATTTCCTGGCTGTCGGGCTTGTCGCTGACGGGCAGGTTCAGGTCTCGTGCGAGCTGCCTGACCTGGGACTTGTGCATGCCGCCGATCGGCAGCAGCATCCGGTCGAGGCGATCACGGGGGCTGCCGAAGAGGACGTAGCTCTGGTCCTTGTCTTGATCAAGCCCGCGGAGCAGGCGAGCGTGGCCGCGGGGCTTGCCGTCCGTGTTGTCGGGGGTGCCGGGGGTGCCGGGGTGTTCGATCCGTGCGTAGTGGCCGCTGGCGATGTAGTCGGCGTCGATCGAGCGGGCGTAGTCATGGAGCTTGCCGAACTTCAGCCAGTCGTTGCAGCGGACGCAGGGGTTGGGCGTGCGGCCGGCGTTGTACTCATCGACGAAGTAGTCCATGATCCGTCCGAAGTCCTTCTTGAAATTGACGACATAAAAAGGCACGTTCAGCATCGCGGCGACCAGCCGGGCGTCAGATGCGTCGTTGACCGAGCAGCAGCCCTGGCGGTGGGTCTTGGATTTCGGGTCTCCTGACTTTCCCAGACCCAAGACCCCAGACCCGAATCACACCCATCCTCGCGTATGTTGTCATACCCGTCGGCGGCCTCGGCTTCATCGTCACTACCCAGGCGCATGAAACAGCCGACCACTTCGTAGCCCTGCTGGAGCAACAGGGCCGCGGCGACGGAGCTGTCCACGCCGCCGGACATGGCGACGACCACTTTTTTTCCCTTTCCCGGGCTCATTGCGGGGTATTTTAGCCTAAATGGGACACCGGGAGCGGGTAACATATTTTCGATGAAACAGGGCATTCGGGACCGCACAGCGGTTTGTCGTCGGAACCGATCGCCGGTACGCTCAATAGCTCGCATCAGCGGCCTTCCAACCGTTACACCCCTAACCGAGATCGCAAGGAGTTGGACATGCAACAGAACCGAACATTGGCTCACAGAATCAAGTCCTGTGTCGTGGTGGCGTCGGTCACCGCCGCCGTCGTGCAGGGTGTCAGCGCCGCGGTGCCGGCCGCTTTGTCGCAGGCGCCGGAGGGTGCCCAACTGGTGGTCATCATCCCCAGCATGTCCGAACTCAGCGGCAAGCTGTCGATGCTCAACCAGACGCTGGGTCTGGATCAGGACGAGTTGACCGATGCGCTGGGCGCTTTCAAGGCCGAGGTCGGGATTGCCGACGGGCTGGACGACGCGGGCTCAGCGCTGTTCGTGGTCCAGGACCTGGCGACGGCCATCCAGAACGAAGCCGAGCCGGACGTCTTGATGGTCCTGCCGGTGACGGATTACCCCGCGTTCGTCGCTAGCTTCCAGGCCGAGGGCGCGGCCCCGGCCGGTGAGGGTGTGACCGAGGTGGTCCTGCCCGACGGGCAGGCGGGCTTCGCCAGAGAGGTCGGCGGGTACGCGATCCTGGGCAACAACCAGCAGGCCGTCACCGACTACGCCGCCGGCGGGGATGCCGACGCGATCGGGAACCGGGTCGGTGCGCTGGGCCGGGAATACCTAGGTAGCTGTGACGCGGCGGCCTACGTCGACCTCGAAGCGCTGGCGCCGATGCTGATCCAGAAGATCGACGAGGTGATCGCCGAAGTACAGGAAAACTTTAACCAGACGGCCGAGATGGGGATGATGGACCCATCGAGCCTGGAGTCGATGCAGGCGATGATGGCGATGTATTCGACCGCGGGCAAGGCCATCATCGGCAGTGCCGAAGGCGTGGTGATCACGTTGGATATCAGCGAGCATGGGATCGGGCTGACCGACGCGATCCAGTTCAAGCCGGACTCGGCCGTGATGAAGTACCTGCCCGGCGGCGGGGGGAACACGGCATCGATCCTGTCACGCCTGCCCAAGGGCTCGTATATCGTCGCCGGCGCGTTTGACGCCAAAGCGTTCGCCTTCGCCGACCTGATGGAAGCCGCGGTGGCGGCGTTCCCGGAGGGCAACGCCCAGGCCGACCTGTACCGCAAGGCCGTGCCTATGGTCAAGCAGATCCAGCGTTACGCCGGGGTTTTCTACACCCCCGACCCCAACGCCCTGATGGCGGGGACCGGCGCGTTGAACATGCTCCAGACGTACGAGGTTCCGGACAGCGCCGCGTACCTCACCCAGGCCAAGGAATACATCGCCGGGATGAACGGGACATCGATCCCGCTGGGGATCCCATCGCCAGACGGGGCGGCCTTGGCCATGACGTACGCCACGAGTTACACCGATAACGCGCTGCAGCTGGACGGCGTACAGGTCGACCAATACTCGATGAACGCGCAGATGCCCCCGCAGATGATGATGCAGATGGGCCCGATGGCCGGGATGATGCAGATGTTCACCAACTTCAACGGGTACGCCGCCGAGGCCGACGGGTACTACCTGTCTACCACCACCCTCGACCAGCAGCTGATGGCCAAGGGGTTGGCGACCGGCAAGACCGGCGACGGGATCGGGACGGACGACGCGCTGGCCGAGGTCCGCGAAAAGGCGGTCCCACCGAGTACGGCGGCGGAAGCCTACCTGAGCTTCGGCGGGGTCATCGAGACCGTCGGGCCAATGGCGATGATGTTCGGCCTGCCGGCTATCGAGGCCCCGGCCGACCTGCCTCCCGTCGGGATGGGGCTGGGCGTCGACGGCCAAAGCGCCGCCGCCCGCTTGTACGTCCCCAACGAGACCACCAAGTTCATCATCGACACGGTCAAGGACGTGCAGGCCCAGATGATGGGCGGTCAGGGTGGCCCAGGCGGCTACGACGACCAGCCCAGCGGCCCGGGCGCCCCCCCACCGCCGTTCTAAGCCCGCCCTTTAATCATTAAAAGCAACCCACAGCCGGGCCTGCCGCGTGCAGCGCCCGGCTTTTTCTTTGCACTCACATGCGTCGCAAGCCGGTCAGCGATACATTGGCGGGCATGATCAAGGCTTTGGGAACCGCCGCAACCTGTACGTTTCTGCTGGCGCTGCTCGGCGCGGCGATCGCAGGCTATCACGCCCGGTCCGGCGCAAGAAAGCCCGGGCCATCGATCCGGGCCCTCACTGCAACAGACCCCGCAACCGAACCCGCGGATCACCCGGCCACAACCGACAACCCGCAGCAGACACAGTGGGTTGGCGCGGCGTTGAATCTCTATCACACCGATCGGATCGAGCTGTATCACGACGCGTTGACACAGATGAAAGAGGCCGGCTTCAATGCCGTGCAGATTGTGACGCCGATCTTCCAGGTCGATGGCGCCTCCCAACAGGTCGAACTCGAACAGGGGCCCAATCGGGGGCCTGCCTTGGAGGATATCGCGTCGTTATTGAATCACGCCAAGCGGCTTGGGATAGCAACGATGCTGATGCCCCAGGTCAACTTCACAAACCCGCGCGGCAACGAGTGGCGGGGCAAACTCCAGCCCGAACACTGGGCCCCCTGGTGGGATAGCTACACGCGGGCCATCGATCAGTTCCTTGATACCGCTATCGAAAATGATGTGGACCTCTTTGTCGTCGGCTGCGAGTTGCTGACCACCCACAATCCCGAACACGAAGCACGCTGGCGTGAGTTGATCGCCCACTGCCGCGGCCGATTCGATGGGCGGTTGACCTACTCCACGACCTGGGACACCTACCACAAGGTAACTTACTGGGACGCGCTGGATACCATCGGCGTTAGCGGGTACTGGGACATCACCACGCTGGCGCAAGACAGCGGCCACCCGACGCCTGACGAGCTGGAACGCCGGTGGCTAGAGATCAAGCAACGGCTGCTAGCCTACGCCGACTCACAGGGCCGGCCGGTCCTGCTGACCGAGGTCGGGTACCCGAGCCTGCCGTGGGCCCTGAAAAACCCTTGGAACTACATCAACAGCGATCACGCCGAACCGGATCACGACGCCCAGGCCTCGGGCTACGCCGCGTTCATCGCCGCGTGGTCCGACACGATCCACCCCCCCACCGCCGACCCATCCACTACTGTCACACCCATGTCAGGCGACCCACGATCCCGGGGCGTTGTCTTTCACAAGTGGGACCCCTACCACCAAGGCGGCCCCGACGACACCGGGTACGGTGTCGCCGGCAAACCCGCCTACCAACTACTTACCGGCTGGCTGCGATGACCGAACACTTGCACGCGTCCTTGCCACTGCGAATAAAATACAAGCACCCCGATATATAAAATGACAACATTATCTTATATGAGCGCGGCTCATTGCGCATACCGCCAATTACCACAAAGTGCCTTAATTCTTAAATTTTCACTTAAGTCATGAGTAATCTTAAACACCTTGTTTCATGATCCAATGCCGTCGAAGGACCGGTGGGTAAGGCTTTTTGCTGAGGCAACATTTGCCACAACTATCGCACGAGCGAAAGGGTCCAGGCATGAAAAATCTATCTACAAAGCTGATGCTGCTGGTGCTGGTGCCGATCGCGGTGCTGGGCGTTTTGTCCGTAGTCATCACGATGCGGACCAACGCGCAGATCATCGAACTGCAAGCCACGAAGATGGCCGGCACGGTCGCGACACAGGTCGTCACCGACCGCAAACACTATGTCCAGAAGGTTGTCAGCAAGCTCAAGGGCTCGGAGTTCGGAGCAATGGAAGGGGCCGCTGCTGACTCGCCACACGTGCCGCTCCCGGCGACGTTCGTCATGGGTGTGGCAGACGAGATCAGTAAGAACCAACAGGAGTACAGCTACAAACTGGTCAGCCGCTGGAACGTGAATAGCGGCAATGCTCTGGGCGACGACTTCCTCAAGAGCGGATTCGATAACCTGCTCGCACAGGAAAAACAGGCAAAGCAGGACGGTGAGCTGTCTCCAGAAAAACGGTTCTCGGGTTGGAAGCCTTACGCCCAGGCCATGGAGGTCGACGGGCGGCAGGTGCTGCGATACGTCACGGCAGACGCCGCGATCGGGGCGTCGTGTGTGTCCTGCCATAACAAGATTGAATTGCGTCAAGAGGTGAAGGAAGCGCGTCGGCAGGCCGGGGTAGACGTCGGGCACACGTTCCAATTGAACGACCTGATGGGCGATCGCGGTTGACATTGATCTCGAAGAGGCCGGGGCCGTAGCCAGGGTCGGCAGTGCAACGATCTTGCTTTGGGTGCTCGGTAGTGCCGTGGTACTGCTGGGCCTATCCCTGTTATTGATCCGCAGAACAATCACCCGGCCGATCGGGATCATGGTCGCGCGTCTCAAGGACATCGCCCAGGGTGAAGGCGACCTCACGCAGCGGGTAGATGTCAACCGTAGCGACGAGATTGGCCAGATGGGCAAGTGGTTCAATCAGTTCGTAGGAAGGGTGCACGACCTGGTCGCCTCGGTTGCGCTCGCAGCGGACGAGGTGACCAGCGCCTCGTCACAGATCGCGGGTGCCAACGAGGAGATGGCCAGGGGATGGGCGAGCAGAGCCAGCAGATCACCCAGATCTCCGCGGCGGTGGAGCAGATGTCCGCCAGCGTGGTCGAAGTTGCACGCAAGAGCGGCGAAGCGGCGGAGTTGAGTAAGGAATCAGGCCGGATCGCCGAGCAAGGCGGCGAGGTGGTCAGCCAGACCGTAAACGATATGCAGATGATCTCCGACGCCGTCACCGCCAGCGCCGCCAGCGTGTCCGAGTTGGGCAAGCGAGGCGAGCAGATCGGTCAGATCATCGATGTCATCAACGACATCGCCGACCAGACGAACCTGCTGGCGTTGAACGCCGCGATCGAAGCCGCCCGGGCGGGCGAGCACGGCCGAGGTTTCGCGGTAGTCGCCGATGAAGTGCGCAAACTCGCCGACCGCACAACCAAGGCCACCGAAGAGATCGGTGAATCGATCAAGGCGATCCAGACCGAGATTGATCAGGCTGTCAGCCGAATGAACACGGGGACCCAGCAGGTCAGCGAGGGGGTTCAGCGAGCCTCTCAGGCGGGCCAGAGCCTGGAGCAGATCGTCGCGGCGGCGGAACAGCAGTCGGCCGCCGGCGAACAGGTCAGCCGTAGTGTCCAGACCGTCAGCACCGTGACCGGCCAAGTCTCCGAAGGCGCCACCCAGGCCGCTCAGTCGGCCACCATCCTGTCTGATAAAGCGCAGGAGTTGCGCGGCCTGGTCAACAAATTCAAGTTCGATATCACCCGTCGCGGCTAAGGCGTTGAAAGCTACCAACCGGATTCCAGCAGCGCCGCAGCGGCCGAACCCGGTGAGGGCCGACCGATAACCCTCGATCATCTGCCACGGTGACTCGGGGGCTCACACTCTGGGGCCTGGCTTTACCTTGACTTGGCCAAGCAGAACCTGATATTAACATTTACTAATCTTTATTTTTTTTGTATAGGCCCTGCCGAAGTGTATGTACGGCAACCGAATCAACCTTTTCGATCAAGGATCCAGAGCATGACACAGACCCAAGGAAATGACCGTCGACCCAGACCCCGTCCCCATCGCCCCACCCGCGGCGTCTCGGTGGGATCAGCGTTGGCCCTGCTTTCCCTGCTCGGTGTGACGGCCGGCGTGTACGCCGAACAGCCCCTCGTGGATTCGCCATCGCCGGTCGCAACGGTCGATGCCGCGGCTCTGGAAACGATACCTACCCGCTCGGTCGATGACATCCTCAAGACCATGGTCGAGGAGGGCAAGGTCCACCTGAACATCCGTGGCCGGGCCGAGATCGCCGACATGGACGGGCTGGATACCAGCCAGGCTTATACCGTCCGTACCCGGGCGGGCTTCACCACCGGGGAGTACAACGGCATGTTCTTCCACGCCGACTTCGAGGACATCCGTGCCGCGGACGACAGCCTCTACAACGCCGCCGGAACCAACGGCCAGCCCGACAAGACCGTCATCGCCGACCCGGTAGACACCGAGTTGAACCAGCTGTTCGCCAACTTCAATTTCGAGGACCTGAATACCAACGTCCGCGTCGGCAGGCAGAGGGTGAAACTCGACGACGACCGCTTTGTCGGAAACGTCGGCTGGCGACAGAACGAGCAGACATATGACGCCGTCGTGGTCGCCCACACGCCCAATGAAAACTTCAGCGCCATTTACGGCTACGTCTGGGACGTCAACCGGATCTTCGGCCCGGACTCCGACATGGACCTGGATGCGAACACGCACCTGATCCGCCTTGCTTACGACGACGCCACGCTCGGCAAGATCACCGGGTTCGCCTACCTGCTGGACGTGGACGGCCTGACAGGCGCCGCCGCCCTCTCCTCGGATACCTACGGCATCCGCTACGAGGCCACTCGCAATCTCAAGGGGGACGAGGACGGCCCCAGGCTCAACTACGTCCTGTCCTGGGCCAGGCAGCAAGACGCCGGCGACAACACCACGGACTACCAAGCGGATTACTACCTCATCGACGTTAAGTACATCGAAGACGGTTGGTATCTCGGCGGCGGTCACGAGGTCCTCGGCAGCGATGATGGGATGACCTCGTTCCAGACCCCACTGGCAACCGGGCACGCGTTCAACGGCTGGGCCGACGTCTTCCTGACCACCCCGGCGGACGGCTTGGAAGACACCTACGTCTACATCGGCGGTGACCTGCCCGACGGGTTCAAGGGCAAGGCCGTCTACCACTGGTTCGACCCCGAAGACGGCAGCCGGGACTTCGGCGAAGAGATCGATGCCATCGTCAGCAAGCAGATCTCAGACAACGCCGAGTTGCTCGCCAAGTACGCCTACTACAACGGCGACGACACTTTCGCGGACATCACCAGGTTCTGGCTGCAGTTGACGCTGAATTACTGACCTACAGCATCAGCAAAATCAATTCCCCTAAGCCCGCGGCTAACCCCGCGGGCTTTTTTTGCTCACAACGTGGCGGGCCACCGGGTATGACCGGATCCTCATGACCTAGACCCCACCGACCTAAGCCGGTACCCTGTCCGCCCTATGTCAAAGAAAAGCAAGGTCAATGTCCTGGTCCTGGGCTCCGGCGGGCGCGAGCACGCGCTTGGGTTCAAGCTCAAGCAGTCCAAACGCTGTGGCAAGCTCTACTTCGCACCGGGTAACGGCGGGACGGCGGACCTGGGTACGAACCTCACAGACCTGTCGTTCGATCCTGTAAACACAAAAAACGCCGACGCGATTGATTACTTCTGCAGGCACAACGACGTCTCGCTGATCGTCATCGGCCCGGAAGACCCGTTGTGCGGCGGGCTGGCGGACAGGCTGGCCGCACCTGGCAGGCACGTGTTCGGCCCGGTCCAGGCCGGGGCACGGCTTGAAGCCGACAAGGTGTTCAGCAAGCAACTGATGCGCGCCACCAGCGTCCCCACCGCGGACGCCAAGACCTTTACCGACTACGACGCCGCGGTGAACTACGTCGAGAACCGTGAGACGCCGGTGGTGGTCAAGGCCGCCGGGCTCGCCAAGGGCAAGGGCGTGATCGTTTGCAACAACAACGAGCAGGCGCTCGATGCGCTCAAGCAGTGCATGGTCGATCTGGCGTTTGGTGAAGCCGGGCGGACCGTGATCGTCGAGGAGCGACTGGTCGGCCAGGAGGTCTCGATCCTCGCGCTGGTCGATGGACGGAACATCTTCGTGCTCGACCCTACGCAGGATCACAAGCAGGTCGGTGAACGCGACACCGGACCCAACACCGGCGGGATGGGCGCGTATTGCCCGACTCCATTGGTTGATGACGCTTTGATGACCACGATCCAGGGCGAGGTCCTGGTCCCGATCGTCGATGCGCTGCGCCGCGACGGGACAGAGTTTAAGGGCGTGCTCTACGCGGGACTGATGCTGACCGCCGGGGGGCCCAAGGTGCTGGAATTCAACACCCGCTTCGGCGACCCGGAGTGCCAGCCGCTGATGATGCGGCTCAAAGGCGATCTCATAAACATCATGATCGCCACCTGCGAAGGCACGCTCGGCGAGGTCGACCTGGGCTGGGATCCGCGCTGCTGCTGCTGCGTCGTATTGGCTTCACGGGGTTACCCCGGCGATTACGAGAAAGGCATCCCCATCACCGGCATCGAGGACGCCGAGGCGGATCCGGATGTCAAGGTCTTCCATGCAGGGACAGCGCTGAACAAAAGTGGCGACCTGGTCACCGCCGGCGGCCGGGTGCTGAGCGTCTGCGCAATGGGTGCTGACCTAAAAGATGCCCAGCAAAAAGCCAACACCGCCTGCGAAAAGATCGGATTCGACGGGGCCTTCCACCGCACGGACATCGGGTACCGGGTGATGTAGCTGGGCACCAGAGCCTTGCCCCGTACTGTCAAGCGTGCTCTTTTTATAGCCAAAGATAGAATTGCCGAAACCATCGGGTTATCTTTACGTCTACATTCACGGGTAGCATCAACTCTCAAGGGGAACCAACATGCGTGTCTTCCTTGCACTGATCGTCGCGATGGTTTCGCTGACCGCTTCCTCGGCTGCCGCTGCTGAACCGCGGTCGCGTATTCACCGTGCTGACCACGCCCTGGTGGAATACACAGGCCTGGAGCCAAGCCAGGCCCAGGCGATTGCAACGGTCGTGCAAGCCACCCGGCAGGTCGCGATCGAGCGATACGGGTTCGACATGCCGACCACGATTCACGTTCGGGTCCACAGCCAACCGGGCAACAAAGTACGGCTATTCAACGACGGGCACGACCGGCTGGACCTGAGTTTACGCTCACCCGATCAACTGCGCCCACCAAACGAGAGCGGCATCTTCCACCTGTACGGCCTTTGCCATGAGGTCGGACACCTGGCGATGTACCGGGCGATCCCCCGGCACGGCTGGCTCAACTCCGACGGCGCTGAGGGCTGGGCACACTTCATCGGCTCGGAGATGGTCGACGGGGTGTACGAGGTACATGGTGCCTCGGCCTGGTGTTACCCCTATGAATACCTGGCAGATGGGACCGCCCGGCTCGATGCGCAACTCGCCGAGGATGAACCCGGTGATGTGGCTCAGGCAGCTGCGATGTGGCGGGAACTGGTCCGGATCATCGGCCCCGATCACATCGCCCCACTGTTTACCGCCTGGGGCAAGGCCCAGATCGACCCGGTCGACCCCGGTGCCGAGCTTCGACGAATCCTCCTTGACCTCAACGACGATGAACAACTCGCCGACTGGTGGAACCGGGCGGAGCCGATGATGATCCAGGTCCAGCCGCGCAGCGGGTTCAAAGCACGGACCGCCAAACCGACATCGCTGATGCGTCAGCCTCGCGAGTTGAAGATCGACAACGGCCAACCCGCCGGCAAACGCAGCATCGCCGGTGGCGGGCACGCGGTCACGCTCACCGCACCGGGCCCGGGCTGGTACCTCACGCAGGTACGCATCTTCGGATCACGGTACGGCCACCCCAGACCGCCGAAGGAAGACTTCAGCGTCTGGCTCTGCGACAAAGACGGCCAGGTGATCCGCGAATTCAAATTCCCATACAGACGGTTTGCGCGCGGCAACCCCAAGTGGTTGGCCTTGCCTTGTGAGCCGACCGAGGTGCCTCCACGGTTTACGATCTGTGTCGGCTTCAACCCGACCGGGACCAAGGGTGTGTTCGTGCATCACGACTCGGCCACCGCAGACAGCGAGGGTGAGCGAGATGGCGCATCGCGCACCGGGCTGCCGGGTCGGCTCGGTGACGCGATGTCCGAGGGGAACTGGATGATCCGCGCGGTGATCGATCAGCGAAAAGACGCCGACTCTCTACGGGAGTAACAGGATCGCCTAATGCGTAAACAGGCGCCGCAACACAACACGGGTTAAGCACACCTCTGCGGGCATGCGGAAACCTCCCGAATCATGTAAATCACTGCTTGGGGGATCGGACGGCAAGATTTTTACATCTGTAAGTATGTTCACCATAAACAGTTGCTACGGCCCGCCCGGCCATGAGCAAGAATCTGGCCTGCTGTATTATTAATACATAACTATCCTGTTATAATGCCTTTTACGTCGGTCCGAGCGTACGAACGAACCGGTTTTAACTGTGCCAAAAGGGAGGCTTGAAATGCTACGAATCTGGGGTAACAAGCTGGCCGCGTACACCATCGCCATGCTGCTTCCAACCACCTCGGCCTTCGCCATACTGCCGGCGGGCTCGCTAACTGATGGGATACCATCGCTGGTCTACAACGCACTGGATGGGAGTCTGTGGCTCGACACGGGCTCCGACTTTGGCGGTCCAACTAATCTTTACAACGTCAGCGTCAGTTCGGATTTCGGGATATTCAATCCGATCCACGCTTCTGACGTCGTCTGGTTTGCGACGGACTCAACACTCGCAACGCTTTCCGGTCTGCCCCTGCCCGACGGGACCATCATCGGTGACCCCGGCTTTATGTACGACGGCGAATCCGAATCGTTCCTGCAAGACGACCTCACGTTTATCTTCCAGGTTGATCCGTTCGGCGGCGCATTCACCAGTGACCTGGTCTACTTCACCGGCTTCCCGGACATCACCGGCGATCTGGACGGCGACGGGTTTGTGGGCATCACCGACCTGAACATCATCCTGGGGGTGTGGAACCTGTTCGTGCCGCCCAACGACCCCAGGGCCGACCCGTCGGGTGACGGCTTCGTCGGGATCGATGATCTTAATACCGTTCTGGGTAATTGGAATGCGGGAGCACCCCCGGCCAGTGCGCTGCCCGAGCCGGGGACCGTAGCGGTGGTGGGCATGGCACTTGGGGTCGGCGTGTTGCGCCGAGTCAGGCTGTGATGTGGTGAACCATAGCCTGCCGCCGGCCGGCCCACTACGGGGCTGCGCGCTGGCGGCGAGGGGTGTCTGTGTCATTGAAGATCAGCCGTTGGTGATGTCTCGCATCATCTGGATCAGGTGCGCGGCGCGGTGGCCTGTCTGCCGGCGCCAAAGTGATCGGTGCATCGCATCAGAGGCGGCGGCGTAGTCCTGCCGGGCCAGGGCGGAGCGGAGTTTACGCCACTTGTGCAGCGAGCCGGTATTGAAGGTCATGTCGATCACGATCAGTTGTGCATCAAGCGGCAGGTTTTCAAAGCCCTCGACCTGTCGGCGGGCGGTCTCGGTCGCTCGCTGTGTGTCGTGACGCAGCAGCACGTCGATCTGGGCATCGGTCAGTGAGATTTCACCGCGGCGTAAAGCGTGATACCCCACGCCGGGAAGCAACCGGTTGATATCTTCGGCTGCCCCGGGACGGTCCAGGTTGAAGCCGACACCGATTGTCAGGTAACCGCGCGAATCCCGGTACGAGCGGTGGCGTCGGTCTTCAAAGGGTTCAATAAATGCCATCGCGTGATCGGTCAGCGTCTGGACCTGCTGAGCCGAGGCGGCAGCGTCGATCGTCTCGGACCCAACTTGTAAAAGTACCGGTGTCTGCAAGACTGGAACCCCCGCAGCAAGAGGTACGGCAGCCGGGCTTGTTGCCACGGCACGACCCGCCGAACTTATCTGCCCGACGAGGATCAGGCCCAACGCCACCGCCGTGACAGCGACCATCGCCCGAGTCGGTCGTCGGGTCGAGGCGGGGTTCAGGGGTAATCCAAGCACAGCATCCATGGTCAACTCCCGGACGCAAGCGTCCATGCCAGAGAGCTTCAACCCCTGTGCCGAGAGCCTTGGATAGCTGTAATCACTTGTTTCTTAATGGATTACATAGAGTTTTGACAGGGTCCGGATAACCCCGACTGGGGCGGATGTTGTTTCAACCCAACAAGGATGTCGTCGGATAGCACGCGCGTGAAACGGCGTTGACTTTACCGATCGTGCCGGCTGGATCGCCGGGCCTGCATGCCGCGACCGATCGTGTATCCTTACCTGCCCCATGCCGACAAGAATCGACCAATTACAAGCCGACGCGGATGCCGACCTCAAAGCGGTCAGCTCGGCTGAGCAGATCGAGGCGTTCCGGATCAAGTACCTGGGCTCCAAAGGTGCGCTCAAGGCGCTGATGGGCCTGCTTAAAGAAGTCCCCAAGGACCAGAAGCGAGAGTTCGGGCAACGGGCCAACGCGCTACGCCAAGGCTTGCAGGAATCCTTCGAGCAGAAGAAGCAGTCTCTGGGCGCGGATCTCAAGCCTCAAGCCTCAGGCCTCAAGCCTATCCTCGACGTGACCGAACCCGGCTCGCCGCCAAAGCTCGGCCGGCAGCACATCATCACGCAGACGGTGAGCGAACTGATCGAGGTGTTCGGGCGGATGGGGTTTGACGCGGTGACCGGGCCGGAGGTCGAGGACGAGCACCACAACTTCGTCGCCCTGAACATCCCCCAGCAGCACCCGGCCCGCGACCCGCTGGATAACTTCTACCTCACCGATCCCGACGGCGAGAACCCGCTGTTGATGCGGTCGCAAACCTCGACCGTGCAGATCCGCGTGATGGAAAACACCAAGCCACCGGTGCGGATCGTCTCGACCGGGCGTGTGTATCGGCCGGACGAACACGACGCGACCCACTCCTCGATGTTCCACCAGATCGAGGGGCTCTACGTCGATCGCAACGTAAGCATGGTGGACCTGAAGACCACCCTGATCCAGTTCGCCCACGCGTACTGGGGCCCGGACACGGAAGTAAAACTCGTCCCCAGCTACTTCCCCTTCACCGAGCCCTCGGCCGAGCTTTACGTCAAGATCGATCTGGGCAAGGGCGAGGAGTGGATGGAGGTCGGCGGCTGCGGGATGGTCGACCCGGCGGTCTTCGAGGCGGTGGGCTACGACCCCGAGGAGTGGACGGGCTTCGCGTTCGGCCTGGGGATCGAACGCCTGGCGATGCGCAAGTACGAGATCCGCGATATCCGCTGGCTGTTCGAGAACGACGTGCGGTTCCTGCGTCAGTTCTGACCCACGCGGTTACCCAAGATCAAACCAGATCACCTGCGCGGGCCCCAAGGCATCGAGCGTCAAGTCGGCGCCGGCCTCTGCGGTCAACGCGTCGCCCGAGGTGAGTTTATGCTCGCCCACGCGCAGCGATCCCGTCGCCACGTGGACATACCCGTGGCGACCGTCGGCAACCTTCACCGCTAGAGATGCGCCGGCATCCAGATCGGCGACTCGCATCTCGGTGTCCTGATAGATCGGCAGCGCCCCTTCAACGCCTGAACCGGAAACCCCGGAAGCCAACGTCTGCCAGCGGTTAAGGCGGCCCTCGGCCTCAAATCGCCGCTGGTCGTAACGGGGATGAACGTCCCGGGACGTCGGCTCGATCCATACCTGCAGAAACCGGGCGGTGTCGTTCTTCGAGTCGCTGTACTCGCTGTGACGGATGCCGGACCCCGCCGACATCGCCTGCAACTCGCCGGGCTCCAATCGCTGGGTGTGGCCGAGGCTGTCCTTGTGTCGCAGGGCGCCGTCGAGGACCCAGGTCAGGATCTCCATATCCTCATGGGCGTGCTCGCCGAACCCCGCGCCGGGTGACACGATATCGTCGTTGATCACCCGCAGGCTGCGATAACCTACGTTGGACGGGTCGTAGTACCGACCGAACGAGAACGAGTGACGGCTGTGCAGCCAACCGAGTTGCGTGGTTCCACGATCTTCACCCGGTCGGATCGTGATGTTCGGGGTCGTTGTCTGTGTCATGAGAAGGCTCCTTTGGGCCGCCGGACCGGCGCATCCGTTAACCCATGCTGTAGTAAAAACGCTCGTGGACGATCTTCCCGCCCTTCCACTTGGCGACGGCGACCTGCTCGACGTGGACCTCGGTGCCGTCCTGGGTTACCCAGTCCATCGTGTGCTCGTAGAAGGAAACGTCGTCGCCCGCACCGATCGAGATGACGTCGAAGCCCTTCCACTCCTTGACGCCGTCGACGAACGCCTGCTCACGTTCGATGTTTGCCGCCAGCCCGACGGTCTTGCCGTAGGCCGGCTCCTCCATGACGGCGTCCTCGGCGTAGAACTCGGTCAGCGCCTCCATGATCCGGCCGGTGCGGATGTGATCGATCAGATCGTCAAGACGCTCGCGGACATTGTGGGTCGTTGTGCTCATAACATGCTCCTGGTGTTGAGTTAGGTGGATTTCAAAGGGTTACGGTTTAGAACAGCTCGCCGTATGGACCTCACGCGGCGTTGGCCTGTGGTGTGGTCTGGCGTAATGAACAACAGGCGTTGCCCAGCGTGAATCGACCCGGCCCGATCAGGCCAAGCCCGGCGACGATAAAGGCGAGCACAAGGGGGTATTCCATCCCGCCTGTGCCCATGGCGTATGCGGCGACCAGCATCGTGACTGTCAACGGCACGCTGGCCAACCGGGCACCCACGCCGATCAGCAGCAACAGCCCCCCGAAAAACTCAGCGCCCCCAGCCAGGTAGGCGTTGAGCGTCGGCAGCGGGATGCCCAGCGAGGCCAGGAATCCGGCGAAGCCATCGATCCCCGATCCGCCGAACAGCCCAAACAATTTCTGCGACCCGTGGTACATGAACACCACCGCAAGCGTGACGCGCATCACCAGCAAGCCACTGTCCGCCATCGTCTTCTGCACCCTGTCACTGATCTTCAGCATGGTTCCGCCCTTTCAATTAGTTGTTTAAACAAGTATCTAGACCTACCGTTGCCGGCATACGCCGGGCCCGCTTGAGTCAGAGCGCCCGCCGAACCTTTTCCAGCAAGCGTGTCAGTTTTTTGAGGTCCGCCCTGCCGAGCCGGCCCAGGTGTTCCTTGTGGTGTTCGAGCACGGGCTTGTCGATCTTCTTCAGCAGCGACTGGCCCTTGGCGTTGATCGCCACGTAAACAACCCGGCGGTCTTCATCACCCCGGTGGCGTGTCACCATGCCATCACGCACCAGCCGATCGATCAGGCGGGTGACATCGGGGACCGGGCTGACCAGCCGCTGGGCAACCTCAAGAGTCGGCAACTTGGCGTCGCCGTCCATCTTCGATCCGCGGAGGATCCGCAGCACGTTGTACCCCGCCGAGGAGAGCCCGTAGCTCTTAAAGAACCTCTCCATGGAGCACGAAAGCAGGCCAAAGGTGCGTGCCAAATTCAGGTACGCCTCGGCCGCCGGGGAGGCGAACGGGCGGGTCTGCTTGATCTCCTGCTGCAACAGCGACATGGCCATCGGTCGGGCTCCTTCCGGGGGGTGGTCCCTCTTGTATCGGACATTATACGTTCAAACATTAGTTGTGTCAACAATAAAATTCATGTTCCCCCCAAATAAATAGCGCCAGGGGCAACACCAGCGACCCTGGCCCCGCTCTGCAGGCCGCTGCTTAGCCCCGGGCACTACCGACAGTTTTTCCACACACTTGAATATCCGCACGAATTACGTCACGCTTAGGGCGACAGACTTGTTTGTTCACCCCGGGAGGGGAGCCGCAGGATGCAGACCATGAGTGAAGCTGTGCTGTCCACGGACCTTCCGCTGGAAGGGCGACGGCAGGGAAAAGTCCGCGATATCTATCAGTGTCAGACCCCATCGGGTGAGCCGGCGTTGCTGATCGTCGCGACCGACCGGGTCTCCGCGTTCGACGTGGTGATGAGTAACGGCATCCCCGGCAAGGGCGTCGTGCTCACGCAGATCAGCACGTTCTGGTTCGACATGATCGCCAAACACTTCGGCGACAGGCTCCAGCACCACCTGATCTCAACCGATCCCGCCGACGTGAAAGGGCTTAGCTCACAACAGGTTGAGCAACTCAAAGGCCGTGTGATGATCGGGCGTCGCGCCAAGGTCGTGCCGATCGAGTGCGTGGTCCGCGGGTATCTGGCCGGGTCGGGCTGGAAGGAATACCAGCAGTCGCAATCGGTCTGCGGCGTCGCGCTGCCCCCGGGGCTGACACAGTGCGAAAAACTCCCCGAGCCGATCTTCACACCCTCGACCAAGGAAGACGAGGGCCACGACGAAATCATCAGCTTTGAAAAGGCCTGTAAACTGGTCGGCGAACCGCTGATGACAAAGCTAAGCGCCTTGTCCATCGCGATCTACAACATGGCGCATGAGTACGCACGTCAGCACGGGATCATCCTCGCGGACACCAAGTTCGAGTTCGGCCTGCCGATCGATGGCGACGGCAAACTCATCCTCATTGACGAAGCGTTGACGCCCGATAGCTCGCGCTTCTGGCCCGCCGATCAGTACACGCCGGGGCGCGACCAACCGAGTTTCGACAAACAGTACGTCAGGAATTATCTTCAAGACTTGGTAGATGATGGCCGATGGGATAAAATGCCACCCGGCCCGGAACTGCCGCAGGAGGTCGTGAGTGATACACTCAAGAAATACCTCCAGGCGTTAAGCGGATTGACCGCTAGTGAACTCGGCGATTAAGCCGGGGGATGAAGCCGGGGGGATGAAGGGAAACCCGACCCTTCGGCGATTCGCTTCTTAGGGTCGGCGTTGAAACGGTAAGTTAAACATCCAGCCTGCAATCGGTGCCTTCAAGGCAGACCGATTCTCCCAGAGCCCACGACGCGCCACGCGTGGGCTCTTTTTTCTTTTTGCTAATCGTGTTCGACTCGCGTCGCTGTTGAAATTCGCACCCCTTATCACAGGCCGATCCCCCGGCCAAGCCGGGGGCTGAGGGTAGAGCGGTCGCCGATGTATTTATCGGGATGCGTAAAAGGGCTGGTTTTGGCGGGGAGGGTTCGCGTAGTTAAAGTAGACGGATGCCCGAGCCGGATGCCGACCCCAACCAGATGTACGTCGAGCGCGTCGCGTTGCATGCGATCATCGCCGGGCTGGTGATCACGTTGCTGAAGTTCGGCATCTTCTGGATGACTGATTCGGTGGCGGTCCTGTCGGACGCGATGGAATCGATCATCAATATCGCTGCGGCCGGGGCGATGCTGTACAGCGTCTGGCTGAGCAGCCGTCCGGCCGACGAGGATCATCCCTACGGTCACGGCAAGGCCGAGATCCTCGCGGTCGGGATGGAGGGCTGGCTGATCC
>JAJDCV010000006.1 GCA_029260675.1 Phycisphaeraceae bacterium | reverse complement strand
AGCGGATCCTGTTGCACGGGACCAACGACCGGGACGAGAAAAAATACGACGCCCATTTCGAGGGGGGTATCCCCAACCTCCAACGGAGGTGGGAGAACACCGACAGCGAGTACGTCAAGGCCCGGATGCACGGGTATCTCTCCGAAGCCCCCTGCGAAGACTGTGGCCGGGCCCGGCTGCGCGAAGAAGCCTTGCACGTCTTCCTCGAAGCCGACGGCCCGATCGCCGGCAAAGAGGTCGGCCGGAAACTCGCCGAGTTCAAGAGCCCGGGTAAAAAGAGCGCCAAAGCCAGGTTGTTCCCCATCGACCGCGTCACCGGCATGACCATCGAGCAGGCCGCCGTCTTCTTCGACAAGCTCAAGCTCGGCAAGGAACAAACCCAGATCGCCGCACCGATCCTAAAGGAAGTCCGCGCACGCCTGGGCTTCATGCTCAGCGTCGGGCTTGGGTATCTGAACCTCGACCGCGCCACCGGCACGCTCTCCGGCGGCGAGGGACAACGCATCCGCCTGGCGACACAGGTCGGCTCCGGGCTGGTCGGCTGTTGTTACGTATTAGATGAACCCACCATCGGCCTGCACCAACGCGACAACGACCGACTCATCGCCACACTCCGACACCTCACCGAGATCGGCAACACCGTCATCGTCGTCGAACACGACGAAGACACCATCCGGTCGGCGGACCACCTGATCGACATCGGCCCGGGCCCCGGACGCCACGGCGGCCAGATCGTCGCGCAGGGCCCAACCAAAAAGGTCATCAAGGACGGCAAATCCCTCACCGCCCAATACCTAAACGGCGACCTGGCCATCGACGTCCCCCAACAACGCCGGGCCTTGCAGCACAAGAGCACGCTCACCGTCAAGGGCGCACGGGAAAACAATCTCAAGAGCGTCGACGCCGCCTTCCCCTTAGGCGGGATCGTCACCGTCACCGGCGTCTCCGGATCGGGCAAGAGCACACTGGTCAACCAGGTCCTCCTACGGGCCGCCCGCCGTGAATTACTCGGTTCGCGCGACAAACCCGGGGCCCACGACAAACTCACCGGCGTCACAAACATCGACCGCATCATCGAGGTCGACCAGTCCCCGATCGGCCGAACCCCCCGGTCCAACCCCGCAACCTACACCGGCGCTTTCGATGCGATCCGCAGCCTCTTCACCAAGACCAAAGAGGCAAAGATCCGCGGCTACAAGCCCGGGCGGTTCAGCTTCAACGTCAAGGGCGGCCGCTGCGAATCCTGCCAGGGCCAGGGCGTCAAAAAGATCGAGATGCACTTCCTCCCCGACGTCTACGTCGAGTGTGATGACTGCAAGGGCAGCCGATACAACCGCCAGACCCTTGAGATACGCTACCGCAGCAAGAACATCGCCGACGTATTGAAGATGACCGTCGAGGAGGCGCTTGAGTTCTTCGACAGCTTCCCGGATATCAAACGCCTCATGACCGCGCTTAATGATGTGGGCCTCAGCTATGTCCAACTCGGCCAGGCTTCCACAACCCTCTCCGGCGGCGAGGCACAGCGGGTCAAGCTGGCAACAGAATTAGGCAAACGCTCCACCGGACACACCCTCTACATCCTCGACGAGCCCACCACCGCCCTGCACTACGCCGACGTCGCCAAGCTCATGAGCGTGCTGGGCCGGCTGGCCGACCAGGGCAACACGGTCCTGGTCATCGAGCACAACATGGACGTCATCAAGTGTGCCGACTGGGTCATCGACCTGGGCCCCGAGGGCGGCGACCGCGGCGGGACAATCATCGCCGCCGGCACCCCGGAAACCATCGCCGCGACCGATGGGTCTTACACCGGGGCGTACCTGCGGACGCACCTCAACGAATTGGTTACGACTTGATAATTCGGGAAACCATCATGATCCGCACTCTATCAGCCCGCTTGAGCGTTTTAGTTCTGACAGTCGTCCTGATACTAATAAACGCCTCGCCGCTGTCCGCGGGCTTCCGCGTCAAACCCTACCTGCTTGCCCCCGAGCCCGACGCCGTCACCGTCGTTTGGTTCTCCGATGAAGACACACCCGGCATTCTGACGGTCGATCCTGACGGCAAGCCGAGAGTATTTACGTCTGCACCCGTCCTTGCCGATGCGTTGACTTACCACCCCGCAGAGTTAGAGCTTCTGTCACACGACGCCAACATCGTCGCCCCATACAAACATACTGTCAGAGTCACCGGGCTCTCATCAACAAACCGCGCAGTGTATGCGATTCAGCAGGACGACGAGGTTCATCAATCCACCCTCACCGCAGCACCACCCGTAGACAGCCCGGTCCGCTTCATCATCTTCGCCGACTGCGAGACCGAACCCGAATCCACCGGCAAACCCACCCGCTGGCCCGAACCCGGCGGCGACCCCAAGCGCGTGTATGTCGCCGACCAGACCGAGGGCTTCAAACAGAACCTGCATGTAATCCGGGGGCGTAACCCCGGTTTCCTAGCCTTCGCAGGCGACCTCGCACAATGCGGCGGCGAGCAACGCGACTGGGACGAGTTCTGGCACCACCTCAATGGCAAATATGGCAACATCGCCGGCTCCATCCCCATCATCGCCGCCCCCGGCAACCACGACGCCTACGGCGGCCCCAAAGACCTCGGCCGATTCAGCGCAGACGGACACCGACGCGCCGACGCCAAGTTCCGCACGTATTTCGAAACCACGCCCAACGAACACCGCCCGCCCCAGGGCTACCACCGCATGGACTACGGCCCGATCACACTCATCAGCCTCGACAGCACCAACGGCCTGCCCGACAACACCGACCGCGACACCAACTGGTTATTGACCGGCCGAGACCACGGCCACGACTTCAACCCAGGCTCCGATCAATACCGTTGGCTGGAAGCCCAACTCGCCGACGCACAGAAACGCAGCGCGTTTACCTTCGTGCAGTTCCACCACGTACCGTACTCCGTCGGCCCACACGGCTTCGTCGCCGGCGACAAAGGACACAAACACGGCCAGGACGACCAGTCCGGCATCCCGATGCGCGTCCTCACACCGCTATTCATCCGCTACGGCGTCGATGCCGTCTTCGCCGGCCACGACGAAATGTACGAGCACTCCGTGATCCGCAACGGCGTCGAACAACTCTCCGACACCACTGACCAGTCCCCTCAAACTCGGCCACAGGATCTGCACGTCTTCGATGTCGGGATCGCCGGCGACGGGTTGCGTGGCCCGTTCTTCGGGCTCGGCGGACGACACGACGGCTTCGGCGACAACGAGCACCAGGTCTTCCTGGCACACAAAAACGCCCCCGAGGTCTGGGACGGCAAACGCCTGGTCTCCGGCGGCAAGCACTACGGCCACGTCGAGGTCAACGTCACCCAAGACCCCGCCGGTCACTGGCAAGCCGTGCTGACCCCCGCATACGTCTTCCCCCTGATGGATGAACAGGGGCAGGTCACCGGCTGGGAACGTCGGGTCTACGACGACGAAGTCACCCTGACTGCCGGTAACCAGGCCCCGTGATTTCTACTTCGCCGGGGTTTGACACCCCCGGGCCCGGGCCTACGATACGGCCCCAGTGAATTAACGCCGACATGCCGTGAGCAGGATCGGCCCCGGAGAAGCGACGACATGGCCGACAAAACCTTCCGCTGCACCGTCATCACACCCAACAGCCAGGTCCTGGACCAGGACGTGACCGCCGCCGTCATCCCCGCGTGGGACGGCGAGATCGGCCTGCTCAAGCAACGCGCCCCGCTGCTGGTCAAACTCGGCTTCGGCTCGATGCGTCTGGACGCGGGAGGGGGCACCAGCGAACGCCTCTTCATCGGCGGCGGTTTCGCCCAGATGAAAGACGACCAACTCACTCTGCTGACCGATGAGGCTATCCCCACCAGCAAGATCAATCTCGAAGAAGCCCAGGCCGCCCTCAAAGAAGCCGAGGCCTACCAGCCCCAGAACCCCGCCGATTCCAAACGCCGACAACGCGACCTGGAACGCGCCAAAGCGATGCTCCGTGCCGCACGGTAAGCATCGGGCCTGCCGCACCTCAATCTCCCGGTTGCGTCTGCAAATCCCACCCGCTTAAACAAATCACCCTCAGCCGTGACACACGGGGTTGCCATTTAGCAACGGATCGCAGATCCGCGCGTTGGCCCAACGGGCCAAACCTCGTCAGCACCGCCATGACATCGAATCTACCACGCCCATCCCGCACCACCCCGCAATATCCAGATCCCCCTACAATCAGCCGATAACCCTACATCGGGTTGGGTTTTTGGCGATCAACAGGGCGACTCAGGGCCATGCGAGGCAGACTCCGCAAACACATCCCCAGCATGTTCCACCGCAGGCTGCTTCTGCTGGCGCTGTCGGCACTGGTGTTGTCGATGCTGTTGGCTGCGCAGGCCGTGCGACTGGGCGTAGGCCCGCAGCACGAAACCCGCAAGCTCGCCGCCGAGCGGGCCCTTCAGGAATCCCACCCCATCCCAACCGTCCGCGGCAAGATCCTCGACCGCTACGACCGGCCCCTGGCGGTCGATGAACCCGGCTACGAGGTCGCCGTCAAGTACGCCGTCATCTCCGGGGAATGGGCCTACCAGCAGGCAAGGGCAGCCGCCAAGGCCCAGGACCCCAACCGCTGGAAAGAACTCGATTCGCTGGACCAACGCACCCTGATCGAACAGTTGCTCCCCGATTACGAACAACAGGCCCGGGAAGTATGGCAACTGCTCGCCGAGATCAGTGGCGCCGATCCCAGTGAGCTGGCACGGAGGCGCGACGTGATCCGCCGACAGGTCCAGCGTGTCATCACCAGCCAGACCCTGCGCAACCAGAAAAAACGCGAGGCCGACTTCGACGAATCATTGTCCTGGTCAGACGCCCGCGAACGTGTCAAGGAAGAGTTCTGGGCCCACACCGTCCTGAACGACATCCCCGACCACACCCGCATCAGTATCCAGGGCTTCATCGCCGGCGCAACCAACGACCCGAACATGGCTGTCTGGCAGCAGGTCGAAGTCCGCCAGCCCAAGCAGCGCCGCTACCCCAACGAAACCTTCACCCTTAGCGTCGACCGCTCCACGCTGCCAACCCCTTTGAAACACGACGACCCGATCCAGGTCACCGTCCAAGGCGTCGCACTGCACCACCTGGGCCTGCTCCGCGGGATATGGGCGACCGATGAAGACCTCAAGCCCTACAGCGCCGACAACCCACGGGGCTACCTCGCCGGCGACCAGATCGGCCGATGGGGCATCGAGAAATCCATGGGAGACCGGCTCCGTGGCACGCGCGGCCGATCGACCACCCAGCTGGACACCGGCGAAACCACGCGCACCGAACCACTCCCCGGCC
>JAJDCV010000005.1 GCA_029260675.1 Phycisphaeraceae bacterium | reverse complement strand
CAGAGAAGTACTTCGCACTGCTCCGCGTCGATGCGGTCAACGGCCACCACCCCGACCACCTCAACGACATCAAGAACTACGAAGACCTCACCCCGCTGCACCCCTACGAACGCCTGATCCTCGAGACCGACCCCGAGGGCATCGAGATGCGCATCGTCGACCTGGTCACACCCATCGGACGGGGACAACGCGGCCTGATCGTCGCACCCCCACGCACCGGCAAGACCGTCCTGCTCCAGAAGATGGCCAACTCCATCATCGTCAACAGCCCCGACACCAAGGTCATCGTCTTGCTGATCGACGAACGCCCCGAAGAGGTCACCGACTTCAAGAACAACACCCCCGAAGATGTCGAGGTCATCGCATCCACCTTCGACGAGCAGAGCACACGCCACGTACAGGTCTGCGAGATGGTCATCGAGAAGGCACGCCGATTCGTCGAGTTCGGCGAGCACACGGTCATCCTCATGGACTCGATCACACGCATGGCCCGGGCCTACAACTCCGAGATGCCACACTCCGGCAAGATCCTCACCGGTGGGCTCGACTCCAACGCCCTGCAACGGCCTAAGAAGTTCTTCGGCTCCGCACGTGCCATCGAACACGGTGGGTCCCTGACAATCCTCGCCACCGCACTGGTCGACACCGGCTCCAAGATGGACGACATCATCTTCGAAGAGTTCAAGGGCACCGGTAACTCCGAGCTGCACCTGGACAGACGCCTCGTCGAGAAACGCACCTACCCCGCCATCGACATCGCCGCCAGCGGCACCCGCCGCGAGGAGCTGCTGATGGACGACCACGAGCTCAAGCTCATCTACCGCCTCCGCAAGGTCCTGGCCGACATGAACGTCGTCGAGGCGATGGAGCTACTGAAGAACCGGCTGACCAAGGTCAAGACCAACGCCGAGTTCCTCCTGACGATGAGCCTGGACTAAAGCTACATAACCAGGGGCATTGTTTCGCATTCTCACAGCCGCGGATGGATATCCGCGGACGACGCATATTTATCCGGTGCCATGACTTGCTGGCGGCTACTTTGGGATCGAGAACGCTCAAGCGTTTCCAGAACCCTCGGGCTTGTTCCCACATCTGGCACACCCCCGCTATCCACGCCCGCGCACGGGACACGGCGATGGTTTATCCTTTTCACGGGTCCCCCGCAGGGCATTCGGCCTGGCGTTACCGGGCCCGGGAGGTTTCACATGGGTTGGATCATTACCGTGGTCGTCATCGGGCTTGTCTTCCTGGGATTGATCGGCTGGGTGATCGGGGTCTACAACCGGCTGGTCGCGCTGCGTAACCGGTTCAAGAACGCGTTTGCGCAGATCGACGTGCAGCTCAAACGCCGGTACGACCTGATCCCGAACCTGGTCGAGACCGCCAAGGGGTACATGAAGCACGAGAGCGAGACGCTCGAAGCGGTGATCGCCGCGCGGAACCAGGCGGCCGGCGCGGCGCAAGCGGCGGCGGCGAACCCGGCGGACGCCGGCGCTATGAAGGGCCTGATCGGGGCCGAGGGCGCGCTCACCGGCGCGATGGGCAGGCTCTTCGCCGTCATGGAGGCCTACCCCGACCTTAAGGCCAACCAGAACATGATGCAGGTCAGCGAAGAGCTGACGTCCACCGAAAACAAGATCGCCTTTGCACGACAGGCCTACAACGACTCGGTCACCACCTACAAGACCTACCGCGAATCCTTCCCCCCAATCGTCTTCGCCGGGATGTTCGGCTTCGCCGACGCGACGCTCTTTGAGATCGAATCGCCCCAGGAGCGCGAGGCGGTCAAGGTTTCGTTCACCTGAGGCACGGCGGGGTGTTTCCCTGCTTGTTTTGTTGCCGCCGCGTGACACGCGGCGGGCCCCGCGGGCCGTCGGCCCACGGCCATCAAGAACCGTTGCTGCTGGACCGAGATTTCACGAACCATGGCGATGGACTTCTTCGATCACCAGGAGCGTGCCCGCCGCAAGACCGGCCGGCTTGTGCTGTTGTTCATCGCGGCCGTGTTTTGCATCATCGCGCTGGTGTACCTGGTGGTCGCCACGGTGCTGGCGAATAATTCGGGTGCCCGTGATGTTTCGATCTGGCGGATCGATCTCATGCTGGGTGTCAGCACCGCGGTCATCGCCGTGGTTGCCCTGGGTTCGCTGTACAAGCTCCACCAATTGCGTGGCGGCGGGCGGGTCGTCGCCGAATCACTGGGCGGACGCCTCCTTGATAGCGGGTCGTCCCAGCCCGACGAGCGCAAACTCCTGAACGTCGTCGAAGAAATGGCGATCGCGTCCGGCGTCCCGGTCCCGCCGGTGTACATGATGGAAAACGAGGGCGGGATCAACGCCTTCGCCGCAGGGTTCAGCCCCGACGACGCGGTGATCGGTGTGACACGTGGTTGTGTTGAGTTGCTGGACCGCGACGAATTGCAGGGCGTGATCGCGCACGAGTTCAGCCACATCCTTAACGGCGACATGCGCCTTAACATCCGCCTGATCGGGATCCTGCACGGCATCCTCGTCATCGCGCTGATCGGGCAGATGGTGTTGCGCTCATTGATGTATTCCAGGTCAGGCAGAAGGTCGCGGTCAAGCAACAAGAAAGACGGCGGGGGGATCATTGTCGTATTTGCGATCGCGCTGGCGCTGATGGTCATCGGGTACGTCGGGTACTTCTTCGGCGGGCTGATCAAGGCCGCGGTCTCCAGGCAGCGAGAGTTCCTCGCGGACGCCTCCGCCGTACAGTTCACACGCTACCCCAAGGGCATCGGCGGCGCGCTTCAAAAAATCGGCGGCCACGCATTCGGCTCCAACATGCTCAGCCCAAGGGCCAGCGAGGTCAGCCACATGTTCTTCGGGCAGGGCGTCAAGAGCTGGCTCGGCGCCGCATCCGCCACCCACCCGCCGCTGGACGAACGCATCCGCCGCATCCAGCCCGACTGGGACGGCGTATTTACGGATGTCGCGTTGACAGACCTTGCTAAAGAAAAAACCGCACGCAAACTCGCCAAACTTTCGCGCGGTCAGGCACGGGCCCAGGCGGTCGCAGGGCTGACGGCTCTGACGGGGGCGGGGGCGGCAACGGGGCCACAGGACGCCGCGGATCTCAACGCAGGCC
>JAJDCV010000004.1 GCA_029260675.1 Phycisphaeraceae bacterium | reverse complement strand
GTCGCGGTGGCTGGCCAGGTAGGTCAGTTGCGCGGCTGGGTGGCGCAGCAGGATGTCGATCAGGTGGAATCCTGTGTAACCGGTGGGCCCGACGATAGCGGCTCTAAGTGACATAGCGGGGCATTGTGCCCGGGTAACGCTGCGATATCAAATCCCACGCAGAACCGCGATCGGGTCTGTGCGAGATAATGCAAAGTGAGAAGAAGGTATCCGCAGATTACGCAGATAGCGCAGATTCGGAATCAAGAACTGAACGGGCAAGGCAAAGAATGTGGACAGGATGACGGGATGGACGGGATGGATGGAAGATTTCATTGCGCGGTATCCTGTAGATCCTGTCATCTTGTCTACTCTCCTGCTGTATAGCGCCTTCGCGATTATTTACGGTCGAGTATGTATCTTTTGAGTACCGCGGCTACGCCGTCGTCGTCGTTGGCGGGTGCGATTACGTCGGCGGTTTGTTTGAGTCGGTCCCAGCCGTTGTCCATGGCGACGCCGAGCCCGGCCCAGCGGACCATGCCCAGGTCGTTGTCGGCGTCGCCGATGGCCATGACTTGCTCGCGGGGGACGCCGTACTGCTCGGCGACGAGCTTGAGGGCATTGGCCTTGTCGACCTGTTTGTGGACGAGCTGGATCAGGTAGTCGTCGCTGATGAGGATCGCGATGTCCTTGGCGAACCTGGTGCGGACGCCCTGGTGGATCGGGCGGAGTTTTTCGGGTGGGGCGAGCAGCATCAGCTTGGTGACCGGGACGGTGAGGAAAGAACTCAGCGGGCCGACGAAGTCCGGGCTGAAGTGTTTGCTGGTCTCGGTCGGCAGCTTGTCGTCGACGTGGTCGGTGTACCACTTGTCGAGCACCTCGATGCTGATGACCACATCCGGGTCCATCTTGCGTGCGAACTTGACGATTTTTTTGGCAAGCGCGACCGACATCGGCTGGTGGTAGACGTGCTTGCCGCGGGGCATATCGTGGACCAGTGCGCCGTTGTAGTTGACCTGCAGGGTGTCGAGCCCCAGGCGGTGGTAGATGTCCCGGACGCTGCGGGGCGGCCTGGCGGAGGCGAGGACGACGTGTACGCCTTGGTTGGTGACCTCGGCGATGGCTTGGGCGTTGGCGGTGCTGAGGCGTTTGTTGGAGCGCAGCAGCGTGCCGTCCAGGTCGATCGCGACGAGCTTGATGGGGCCGGCGGGGGTAGGTCGGCCGGGTTCGTTGCTTGTCATTGGATCATTCTCGCGCTCGCCTTTAGACATAAGCGGGATAGAATAGCCCTAACCCCCCCCCACCGATACCGAAACGCACCATGACACCCACCACGCTGAATCAGCAACCTGTTAATGACGCCAACCGTTTGGGCCTTGACTACCGGGCCGAGGCCGGGCGGTTTGGGTACACCGGCCCGATCATCGACATCCACACACACATCGGCACGCTGGACGCGGCCCGGTTGTATTTCGAGATCGCGGAGTTGTTCGGCGTGACCAAGACCGTGTCGATGACCAAACTCGAAAACATCGACGCCATAACAGATGAGTATGGCCCCCCGGGCGACCGGATCGAGTTCATCGCGGTGCCGAATTACGAGGCGGCCCGCGAGCCCGGGACGTTCACGACCGACTGGCTGCACCGGATCGAGAAGTTCCGAGAGAAGGGTTGCCGGATCATCAAGTTCTGGGCTGCGCCGCGCGGTCGCGACCTGCATGACGAGGCGTTTCTGATGGATTCGCCTTTGCGTAAAGAGAGTATCCGGCTGGCCTACGACCTGGGCTACCGCATCTTCATGACCCACGTCGGCGACCCGGATACCTGGTTTGAAAAGAAATACACCGACCCCGCGAAGTACGGCACGAAGGCGGACCAGTACAGGCCCCTGGAAGATTTGTTAAGCGAGTATCACGACGTGACCTGGATCGGTGCGCACATCGGCGGGTCGCCTGAGAACCTGGACTTCGTTCAGGGGATGTTGGATCGGCATCCGAATTATATCGTCGACACCTCGGCCGCGAAGTGGCAGGTCCGTGAGTTGAGCAAGCGGCCCGAGCGGTTCCGCGCGTTCTGCGAAAATAACCCCGGGCGGGTCGTCTTCGGCACGGACATCGTCGCCAACATCGGCAACATTGATTTTGATCTGTACGCCAGCCGGTACTGGGCGCTGCGTACACTGATCGAAACGGACTACGAAGGCCAGAGCCCGATCGTGGACCCGGACCTATCAATGGTCGACCCGTCACTGGATGAGAAATCGACGGCGCAGCTCCGCGGGGCGGGGATTGGTGGGCAGACGTTGGAAATGCTGTATCACACCGCCGCCGATAAAGTGCTTGGGTGAAACGGGAAGACCGAGATCTGAGCGTCGCCATAAAAAGATTGCCCTGCATAAGCTGCCCGTTCTATTGTCTCACAATTTTTAGGGTGATTCGGGGATTTAATGCTTGACAGATCGGGTCGGGGGCTTTAACGTCATTGTCGTATTACTCAGCGACCCCCTCGCTGATGCTCAGGGACTTTTAAAACAGAACCGCGGCTGCCGGCCACATTTATCCTCATGCGTAAGGAGTGATTGATGGCATGCCCATGGATGTGCAGGTGCGGGAGAAAGCCCCCCTCGTGGGCCGCATGCCACGTAGCTATTCCACTGAGAAGCGGCCGGGACGTCATACCGTTTAAATCCACACTGGGCATACCTGCCGACGCGAGGTTTTGCCGACAGTTTTTGTGCGCCCTCGCGACGGCATACCGATAGTTTGAGATTATTGATTCCTTATTGTTACTCGAACCGTCAAGACCGATGTGAACATCAAACGGAAGAAGGTTTGTTATGGTCACCAAGCAACCAAAGGCCGAAACCGATGTCAGATGCCGTGGTTCCGAATCCCTGTATGCCATGCCCAACCCAATACGGCTGCCCGCCAGCGGAAAACGATTCGGCCTGGAGCCGTTGGAGCCCAGGCTGTTGCTGTCCGGGTCGATCAGCGCCCAGTTCGTGCAGGTCGACAACTCCGCTGCCCTAAGCGGGTACAACACCTACGACCTGGAGGTGACCACCGACTCGGACTGGTCGTTCGCGTCCCTGCTGATCGAGCTTTCCGGGGGTTCGATCTATCAGGATTCCGCGGGCGGCGATCGGGCACCGAACCCTACGCTCTTCAGTGAGTTCCCCACGGTTGAGTTCGACACCTACGTCGCCGCCAATGGGCACTCGCTATCGATCCTCGGCAACGCCGCGGAGATCGGGGGCGATTCGCTTCAGTTCGACTCCCAGGAGATCGACATCACCTGGTTCGATCTGAATAAGAGCGACACCGGCACGGTCGTCATCGGCCGGTTCACCCTCTCCGATGACGCGGTTGGCGGCCTGGGGTTGAAGGTGCTTGATACCGGGTCGGGTGAGTTCGCGACGTGGGACACTTTCACATCAGGGGACCTGGTCAACCTGACGCCGGCCCCGCCGCGCACGCCGACGCCCCCGCCAAAAGCCCCGCCGCCTCTGCCGTTAGATTTCAGCGCCCGGTTTGTCGAGGTGGATAACTCCTCGGCATTGACCGGGTACACGACGTTTGATCTGGAGGTCACGACCGGCACCGACTGGATTGCCTCTGCCTTGCTACTCGAGTTGACGCAGGGATCGATCTACCAGGACGTGATGGGAACCCATATCCCGCAATCGCCTTTCTTCTTCGATCAATTTCCTACTCTTGAGTTCGATTCCTATGTCGCGGCCAACGGCCACTCGACCTCAATCGCGGGCCACGCTGGAGATCTCGGCGGGAGAGCGCTTCAATTCGACAGCAACAGAATCGACATCACCTGGTTTGACATCGACCAGGATGACATCGGCACGATCATCATCGGCCGGTTCACGCTCTCCGATGACGCCGCCGGGGATATCAAGATGCTCAACACCAACGGGAACGGCAGCGGGCACACGATTTTCGCTTCCGACTCGTTTACAAACGGTGGCCTAGGCCATGTGACGCCGACCGCCCCACGACCGCCTGGGTCTCCCCCGCCTCCGGCTCCGCCTACACCGCCGCCACCCGTGAAGGCCAAGCCCATCCTCGCCCGATTTGTCGAGGTAGATAACTCATCCGCCTTGGCCGGGTTCAAGACCTACGACCTTCAGATCACCACCAACACCGACTGGTCGACCGCGTCCCTGCTGATCGATCTGGAGCAAGGATCGATTTACCAGGACGCCGCCGGCACAGATCTTGCGCCAAACCCGGTGACCTTCAGCGCATTCTCAGCGCTTGAGTTTGATACCTATATCACCGCGAATGGCAAGATGACCTCGATCGCCGGCGACGCCGATGGCGACGGTGAGGGTGAATCGCGATTCGACACGACCCGGATCGATATCTCCTGGTCCGGGCTCGCGACCGATGACACCGGCACCCTGACGATCGGCCGGGTGACGCTCTCCGAAGACGCTGTCGGGAGTATGCAACTCGTGGTCGAGGGCGACCGTAACGAACTGACGAATTCGGGCACGTTCCTCGTGGGGGATCTGGCGAATACGAAGTCCACCGCCACCCCGGCCTCGGCCTCGGCCGCGGCGGCGGACTTCACCGGAGACGGCCGGGCCGACATCTTCTGGCGTAACACGCTCACCGGGAACAACAGCATCTGGGAGATGAACGGCTCGGGGTTCATGGGTAGCATTGATCTACAGCTACAAGGCAATCCGAACTGGCAAGCGGTCGGTGCCGCAGACCTCACCGGGGACGGCAAGGCCGACATCCTTTGGCGCAATAAACGCAACGGACGGAACCTTGTCACCGAGATGGATGGCACAGCCATCAAGGACAACATCGCCATCAAGCGATTGCGGAACAGGGCCTGGATTGTCAGCGGGATCAGCGACTTCACGGGTGACGGCAAGGCCGACATCCTCTGGCGGCACACACGCAACGGGCGGAACAGCGTCTGGGAGATGGACGGCACGGACTTCCGGGATGGCGTCTCGCTGAAGACCGTGAGAAGCCAGGACTGGAGCATCGCCGGGACCACCGACTTCACCGGCGACGGCAAGGCCGACATCCTCTGGCGGAACACGCGCAACGGCCGCAACAGCGTCTGGGAGATGGACCGCACGGACTTTGTCAGCAACAACGCGATCCGGAAGGTCAAGAGCCAGGACATGCAGGTCGCCGCCGTCGGTGACTACACCGGTGACGGGTTGGCCGACATCCTCTGGCGTGACGCCAAGCGAGGCAGGAACTTTGTGTGGCAGATGGACGGCACGGACTTCAATTTCAACCTGGCCATCAAGTCCCAGCCCGGCTCCGACTGGCAGCCTGCGGGGACGCTGTTGGGGTTGTGGGAGTAGGCGGCAAAGTTAGAGCATTTTCAAGCGAGTGTGGCGATTATCTGTCGCCTGTCGCGACAAGTCGCGTCGTAATATCACACCAACCCCTTCGCTGCTTCCAGCGCGGCGGCGTAGTTGGGCTCTTGTGCGACCTCGGGGACGAGCTCGACGTACTTAATGGTGTCGTCTTTGTCGATGACCATGACCTGGCGTGCGAGCAGGCCAATTTCTTTGATGCGGACGCCGTAGGCTTTGCCGAAGGAGTGGTCCTTGAAGTCGGAGAGGCAGACGACGTTGTCGACGCCGGCGGCGCCGCACCAGCGTTTCTGGGCCATGGGCAGGTCGACGCTGACGGTAAGGACGACCACGCCATCGAGGCTGCCGGCATCTTCATTGAACTTGCGTGTCTGGGTGTCGCAGACCGGGGTGTCCAGTGACGGGACTACTGAGATGATCTTGACCTTGCCGGCGAAGTCTGCCAGTGATTTGTCGGACATGTCGACGGCCTTGAGGGTGAAGTCCGGGGCCTTGCCGCCGACTTTCAGCTCGTCGCCGACGAGGGTCATGGGGTTGCCTTTGAGGGTGATCGCGGCGGCACGTTCGGTCATGGGTGAGATCCTTATCCTGGCCCCGCATCGGGGATGATATTGTGTATGGCGTTTTGAATACCGGGCACGTTGCACGGCGGTGGCATTGTAGGCGGGGCTGGGGCATGGGCAACCACGGGGATCATTCGAGGACACCGGTGTCCTTTAGGAACTGCTCGATGTCATGCCAGTATGGCCCTTGGGGCGGGAGGGTGTTGTGGTCTACGTTGTAAAGGAT
>JAJDCV010000003.1 GCA_029260675.1 Phycisphaeraceae bacterium | reverse complement strand
CCGACGCACACACACTCGTCCACCCCGGACTCACCCTGACCTCGTCCCCATCCTCCAACTCCCAATCCCCAACACCCAACGCCTACCCCTGCCCTGACCTATGCGGCGCAGGCGTCGCGTTCAAGGTCGCCTGGCAGTTTGCCCGCGAGCATTGCGGGTCCGACCGCTTGCCCGATGAGTACCGCAAGCTGATGGTCGAGCTGCTGCCGCTGGTTGCGTTGGGGACGGTGGCGGACGTGGTGCCCTTGCGGGATGAGAACCGTGTATTGACCACGTTCGGGCTCGGCCGGATTAAGCAGACGCCGTTCGTCGGGTTGGGCGCACTGATCGATGCGTCGAAGCTGCGCGACGAGAAGATCGACGCGTACCATGTCGGGTTCGTCTTGGGCCCCCGGCTCAACGCCTGTGGCCGGATGGGCCACGCCAAGGACGCGCTTGAACTACTGACCACAGCCATGGGCCCGCGTGCCACCGAGTTGGCGCGTTTCCTGACAAATGAAAACGACCGCCGGCGCGCGACCGAACGGCAGATCACCGAGCAGGCCAAGCGGATGGTCACCGAGCGGGGTTACGATGCGCCGGACCGCCGCGCGATCGTGGTTGCAGGCGAGGGCTGGCACCCCGGCGTGGTCGGGATCGTCGCCAGCCGGCTGGTCGATACCTTCGGCCGACCCGCGGTGGTGTTGGGCTACCAGGACGGCACGGCGCAGGGCTCGGCACGCAGTGTTGATGGCGTATCCATCCACGACGCCCTGTCCGCGTGCTCTGAATATCTCGAACGCTTCGGCGGGCACGCGATGGCGGCTGGGGTCACGTTGCCAACTGACAAGGTGGATGATTTCCGTGACGCTCTGATCGACCAGGTCAACGGCCTGATGGATGAACACGATCTTGTCCGGGAGATGCGAGTGGATGCTACGGTGGCTTTTGACGATTGCACGCTGGAAACTTTCGACAGCCTCGGCAAGCTCGCGCCGTTTGGGCGCGGCAACCCCACGCCGCGGCTGCTGCTGCGGGGCGCGGTGCTGGACCGGCCATCCCAGCGGATGGGCGCGTCTGGGCAACATCTTTCATTAACCGTTGCGCACAATGGCCAGACCATCCGTGCGGTCGCGTTTGGGATGGGTGAACATTCGGCATCGTTGCCGGGCGGGGTCGCGGTCGATCTGCTCTTTGAGCCCAAGGTCAACGCTTGGAAAGGCGTGCGCCGCCCCGAGCTGCATATCAATGACTTCAAAGTACTCTCGGCGGTGACACATGAATAGATTCTTCGGGCAGGGCGATCAACTCGTTAGGTTCCTGCTGCTGACCTGTGGGCTGCTCACCCTGGCCGGCACGGCCGCCTGTTTGCTATTGGGTAACGCCTTCCTGGCGGTCGCGTGCAGCATCGTCAGCGCCTGGTCGATCGGTTTCTATCTCGACACCGTCTGGACGGGGATAATCCAAAGCTTACGGCCGCAACGCCCATCGGAGCACGTTGCCCAGGAGGATCGGCCGCCGTCGGTCTGACGGAGCACGCCGTGGATCACTCCGGTATCAGCTTGTAAATCCGGCCTTTCAACGAGCAGATATAGAGTTCGTTGTGCTTATCCAGGCCGAAGCTGGCGATCGCTGGCACCTTGTCGAATTGTTCGTGTTCGGTGACTTGTTGGCCGTCGTAACGCAACCGCCAGACCAGGCCGGTGACGTAGTCGCCGTAGATGTAGTCACCTTGGAGTTTAGGGACGCCGTTGCCGTGGTAGACGTACCCGCCGGTGATGGATGCGGCCTCGCTTCGGCTGTGTTCGACGATCGGGTCAATCATCTCATCCGTCATCGCGCCGCCGTTGTAGGGGCTGAACCCTTCGCGTGCGTTCCAGCCGTAGTTCCCACCGGCGGTGATGATGTCGATCTCCTCCTTGGCGTTCTGCCCGACGTCCCCGGCCCAGAGCGTGCCGGTCTCGGTGTCAAAGCTGAACCGCCAGACGTTCCGCAGCCCGTAGGCGTAGATCTCCGGCCGTGCGTTGTCGGTATCGATAAACGGGTTATCTTCGGGGATGCCGTAGGGCTTTCCGTCTTGTAGTTGATCGACATCGATGCGCAGGATAGCAGCGAGCAGGGTGGAGAGGTTCTGCCCGTTGCCGTGTGGGTCGCCGCCCGCGCCGCCGTCACCGAGCGTGATGTAGAGGTAGCCGTCGGGCCCGAAGTCGATGTGTCCGCCGTTATGGTTGCCGAACGGCTGCTCGATTTCGAGAACGACGTGCTCGCTGTCGGGCAGGATCACGCTGGCTTCGTCGTCCATGGTCCAGCGCGACACGACGTTGCGCCTCGGTGAGCTGGCGGAGTAGTGCAGGAAGACGTAGCGGTTGTTTGCGAAATCCGGGTGGAACGCCAGCCCGAGCAGGCCCTCCTCATTGCCCTTGCGTCGCACCGTGTCCCCGCTGATATCCAGCGCGACGTGGACATCACTGCCGGCCACGTCCGGCCGATTCTCAAACCACAACACCCGCCCGGCCTGTTCGAGGATAAACAGCCGGTCGCTGTCGTCGGGCGCCGCTGTCAGCAGCACGGGTCGCTTAAAACCCAGGTTCACAAACGCGACAGAAAACCCGTGGTTATCAGCGGATGCTGGGGAGGTAACACACAGCAGGACAGCGATCAGAATGACGGATGCGGATTTCATGGGGGTATTGTAGCGGGGTGTGGTGTTGTCGAGGAGGCTTTGTTCATGGGGTATCTGACATGGGCATCTAACCAGTGTTATCCGATCAGAGGCATCCGACTCATCTTCGGCTGGGCTCCTCAGGGTCGGCGTTGTGTTTTTATGAGGAGGGCGCATGGCCTCCCAACGCCGGTCCTGAGTCCGCGAAGGACCGGATATTTTTTTCATTCATCCCGGAACGACCACACCCACGCGCCTTCGCGCCGATGACGGAGGATGTAGTCGTACGTCTTGGTGTGATGCGCTCGGTCACGGATTGGGATCGGATCACACCCCGAGGCCCAGACGTTCCCCGGCATCTCGGAGCGGATTCGGTGTGATGCCGCTTGTTTCCAGGTGCCGACGAGCCTTTTGACTTTGGCTCGGTCATCGGGGAGTTCAATCAAGACATGTGCGTGGTTGAACCCGACACAGATCGCGAGTACGGGATGTGCATGTGTCTGGATCTTCCCGAGGAGGGCTTGGCCGACAGCTGGCCTCAATGATGCGCCGAGTGTGACAGGTGGACCGCTGATGTTTCTCGAATGGTCGTGCAACCGCGTGTGTTCACCTTGTGGCGGGGGGTGTTTGTAATCGCCGCTGCTGTGCGTGCGGTGTTTGCGTGAACGGAACCCGCGTGGGTCGCCGGGAAGCCAGGTGCCACGGGTGTTGAAGATGATGTGGTACCAGCGTTTGCCCGGGGTCGGCATGGTTGCATTGTAAGTGTGTGCGGAATAAGTTGAAAGCTTTATTATCCGACTCTTCGTCGGCTGCGCCTCCTCAGAGGCGGCGTTGACATGGTGATTCTCTGATCTCTCAACGTCGGTCCTGAGTCCGCACCGGGTATCCGCACCCGCACCCTACCTTCCCGGAACCGCGGCTCTACTTCTTCGCCGGCCCCAGTACCATTTCATCCACGGTCTTCCCGGCGGGCAGCATCGGATACACGTGCTCGTGCTTCTCGACCATGGCCTCGAGAATCGCCGGGCCGTCGTGGTCCAGGAACTCCTTCATCTTCGCCGGGAGGTCTTCGAGCTTGGTCACGCGGACCGCCTTGCAGTGCATCGCCTCGAGGAGCTTGCAGAAGTCGGGGTTGTGCATCTCGGTGTGGCTGTAGCGTTCGTCGTAGAACAGGTCCTGCCACTGCTTGACCATGCCCTGGAAGTCGTTGTTGAGGATGATCGTCTTGGCGGCGACGCCGTATTGCGCCGCGGTGATCATCTCCATAGCGGTCATGCAGAACGACCCGTCGCCGTCGATATTCACCACGGGCTTGTCGGGGCAGGCGAGTTTTGCGCCGACGGACGCGGGCACGCCGAAGCCCATGGTCCCGAGGCCCCCGGACGTGACCCACTGCCGGGGCGTGCGGAATTTGTAGTACTGCGCGGCCCACATCTGGTGCTGGCCCACGCCGGTGGTGATGATCGCGTTGTCGCCGATCTGTTTGCACATCTCCTCGACCACGGCCTGGGGCTTGAGGTGGAACTCGCGCTCGTCGTGGTCGTAGGCGAAGGGGTGGTCTTGCTTCCACTTGGTCACGGTCTTGAGCCAGTCACCACGGTCGACGTCTTTGAGTAACGGCAGCAGCAGGTCCAGGTTCTTGCGTGCGTCGCCCTCAACGCCGATGGTCACGGCGACGGCTTTGTTGATGCTTTCCGGTGCGATGTCGAAGTGGATGATCCCGCCGCGGCCCTCTGCCTCGGCGGCGCGTGCGCCAGGCGCGAACGCGGAGATCTTCCCGGTCACCCGGTCGTCAAAGCGTGCGCCCACGGCGATGATGCAGTCGGCGTCACGCATGGCCCAGTTGGCGTACACCGAGCCGTGCATCCCCAGCATGTCAAGCGACAACGGCGAGTGCTCGTCGAACGCGCCGAGCCCCAGCAGGGTCGTTGTCACGGGGATGTTGGCCTTCTCGGCACACTGGCGCAGCACCTCGGTCGCGTCCGAGAGGATCGCGCCCTGGCCGACGTAGAACAACGGCTTCTTCGCGCCGTTGATCATCTCGGCGACGCGCTCGATCTCGCTGGACGTCCCCAACTCACGGATGTGGTACCCCGGCAGGTGCGGCTGGTCACAGACCGCCTCGTTGAGCACGCTGGCGGTCATGTCCTTGGGCAGGTCCACGAACACCGGGCCCGGCCGGCCGGTGGTGGCGATGTGGAAGGCCTGGTTGATCGCACGCGGCAGGTCGCGCACGTGCTTGACCAGCACGTTCCACTTCGTACACGGCCGGCTGATCCCCGTCATGTCCGCCTCCTGGAAGGCGTCCGACCCGATCGCGCCGGTGGCGACCTGCCCGGCGAACACGATGATCGGTGTGCCGTCCATCAAAGCGTCCTGCATCGGGGTCACGGTGTTGGTCGCTCCGGGCCCGGAGGTCACCAGCACGATCCCGACCTTCCCCGACGCCCGGGCATAGCCCTCGGCCATGTGCCCGGCGCCCTGCTCGTGGCGGGAGAGGATGAACTGGAAGTGCGGCGAATCATGGATCGCGTCGAAGACCGGCAGGATCGCGCCGCCGGGATACCCGAAGATCGTCTCCACGCCGTGCTCGCGCATCATCTCGTGGTAGATCTGGGCACCGGTCATCCCGATGTACCGGTCGGTTGGCTCGCCGTGGCCGGTGGCGGGGATGGCTTCGGTGTTGAGGTTCTCTTTGCTTTGAGGCATGGCGTTTTTCCGTTCGTATCTGTCGATAACCCGGCCGAGACGCGGCGGGTCGTGGTGTTGAGCAAGTTGATGATCTGTGAGGGACGGGGTTGGACGGGCAGGGGGTCGGCGTGTTTGCCTGGCCTGGCCCTTGCTTTGCCCTTGTGCAGCGGGCAGTGCGGGTCTTCCGCTCAGCTAACAACGACCACGGCACGTCCAACGCCCAGGTGTAGGCCGGGTCGTACCGCATCAGCGGGGGCGTTCTTTGTGGTTTGGCCGTAGATTGACATAGAGCCACAGTATATCACGGAAATACCGCCTGGGTCAAGGTTTTTGAGTTGGTGAGTGCCCCGGGAGACAGGCTCAGCCCTGGTTGCGGCTGATCGCGTCGAAGGCCCGCTCGACGGCGTCGTAGGAGTCGCCCACGAGGTAATAGACCATGTCCCCGTGCCGCCAGACCAGCATGGGGAAGTTTTCCGTCGGGTCCGCGGTCTTGTACAGCTTGGCGTCCTGGATCCCCGAGCCCTGCTCGAAAGGCCTAAGCCACAGGCTCAGTGTATCGGTCTGCCCGGTGGGGGCCTGGGACTTGTAGACCATGTGCACCGCCCCCTTGCCGGGGAGCACACAGAGCCCGGCCATGTCGAAATCGTAGCCCAGCGACGACAGGTTCAGCACGTCCTGATCGATCGGCTGATCGAAGTACTCGCCGAGCGCCCCGGGCAGCGCGGTCAGGTCTTGTGGGAACCGGTCGGTCCCGTGCATCGGGGTGATGTTTCGGGCGCACTTGAAGTGCCGATCGCCGAACTGGTCGACCATCGAGGTGTTGAGTATTTGAGCGGAAGTAATCAGCCGATCGGGTCCGGTCTCACCGGCCTGATTCAGGGCGACCAGGGCACCGATGAACAGCACTGCAGCGACGGCCGCGGGGATCCAGCGCCCGATCACCGCCAGCACGGGTGAGCCGGTCGTAGGCACGGGTCCGGGCGAGGGCTTGCTTACTCGCCGGGCCTGCTCGTCCTGGGCCAGTTGCCCGATCCGGTCACGCAATTCGGCCGGGGCCTTCATCGAAGGATCGTCCATCGCCTGGGCCACCGCACCGCGGAGTTTCTGATGGTCAGCGACCCGCTGGGCCGTGGTCGGATCCTGGGCCATCCGTTTGAGCATTTCCAGGTTGTGCTCGCCGTCAAGCTCCCCGTCAGCAAAGGCGGCGAGGGTCTTGTCAGCGTCATTCATAAAAGGGTCCATCGTCATGTTCGCTCACCCAAAACGGGTCCTGCCCCGGGTATGTAACCGTTTGGTACGGCTATTTCTTCCCATAAATCCACAGGTTTTTACTTAATTCAAAACAAGCCAAACAGGCCGTCTGGGGCCCAGGGAGCCACTTTTTATGAGCCCTCTTCATGGGGACCGGCTCATCGCGGATACATACGGTCAATTCCCCGCCTCCTCGGCCGCGATGCCGTGCTCGGCAGCCAGCTCGCTAAGCGACTTGGTCAGGATCCCCCGGGCCCGGTACAGCCGGCTCATCACCGTCCCCAGCGGCACCTCCAGCACGTCCGCCACCTCACGGTACTTCAAACCCTCGACCGCCCACAGCAGCAGAACCTCCCGGTAGTGGTCCGGCAGGTCATGGATCGCCTTCTTGAGCCGATCATCGACCTGCTCCCAGTCAAGGTGCGACAGGTCCCACGCCGGTTCCGCTTCGTTCGGGTCCCCGCCCGGGCCCGCCTGGTACGACAAGTCGTCCGACAGCACGGGCTCGCGCTTCTTCTTGCCCACCTTGGTGTAGAAGTTGTTGTGCAGGATCTTAAAGAGCCAAGGCCTAACCCCCGCCTCGCGCAGCTCGAACCGCCCCTCGGCCTTGAACGCCTTGAGAAAGGTCTCCTGGACCAGGTCCGACGCGTCCTCGGGATTCCGCGCCAGGTGCATCGCCATGCGGTACACCGAGTCCAACTCCGTCATCGCTAATTCACGGAACGCCTGGCTTTCCAAACCCAATCCTTCTCAGTATCAAGAACCCTCGAACCCGGGAGATATTGTACGCCAGGAGAGGCTAAACGGGTATCGCCCGGCCTTTTGCTGGGTCTGGCTGGATTGTACTGGCCTGGATCGGTACCAGGGCATGTAATAGCTGGGGGTCAACGCGGGGCCGGCTAGGTCTCTTCGGGGACCGGCGTTTCGTTGTGTGGCAGACGCGGCAGTTGGCTTGCCAGGTAGATCCAAGGCCTACGCAGGTCGTGGGTCAACCGCTGGACCTCGTCGCGGATCGGTGTTTCGATCGCCTGGCCCAGGTCGCTGACCACCCGGTCGATCTCCGGGAGCCGCTCCTGCAACCGCACGACCTGTGTGGTCTGTGTACGCAGAGCCTGCCCGGTCAGCTCGGCCTGCCGGGCCAGCGGGTCCCAGACCTTCGCGAACGATTCGGCGGTGTAGGTCTGAACTTGATCTGGTATCGGTGTCAGTGTCGTCTGGTTTGGCCAGGCGACCCAGGCCACCAGCGCCACCAACACCACCGCCGCCAGTGACCCCGCCGTCCACGCCGTCCTCAGCCGGTTCAACCCGTCAGCGAATCCCCCGCCTGATCCCGCCCCCAACCCGCCACGGCCCAGGGCCGAACGCGGTGAGTATCGACCGACCGGCAGGTGCTCGCGCTCGATCGCACGCTGTTGTGACGCCGCCTGCCGTTTGAGTTGCCCGTCGAGTTGGCGCAGTTCCAATGCCAGCCGCCGGTACGACGCGAAACGCCCAAACGTCCAGCGCCATAGCCTCGGAGGCTTGCCGCCACGGTCCACCGTACGGCTGACCCACAGTTGTGATAGCCAACGGATCATGTCACGACTCCTTCACTTAGGCCCGGTTCTTTCTGTATCGTGACCGCCTCAGTCACCGCCACGGGCTCCGCCTGCCGACCGATCACAGGCCGGGCCTGCGGTTCTATCGGTGTGTCCAGGTGCGTCATCAAAATCCGTCTCGCACGGTACAGCAGCACACGCACATGCACCGCGGTGATCCCAAGGGTTTTTGCGATCTCCCTGGCCTTGAGTTCCTCGCCGTAGTGCAGCCACAACGCGGTCCGCTGGGTCGGGTCCAGCACCCGGTCCGCCAGGGCCCACAGCCGCCTCTGCCCATCGACCCGGCTTGCCTGCTCGGCCGGCCCGGGCCTCGTATCCACCGCACGCTCGATCCCCTCGCCCGTGGTCTGGATCCCACGCTTGCGGTGAAGGTCGATCGCCAGGCGCACCGCGATCGTAAATAGCCACGACCGAAAACAGCGTTTGGGATCGTACCGGTCGATCTTCTGGTACGCCCGCATCAACGCCTGCTGTGCCAGGTCCTCGGCGTCCTCCCGGCTACCGGTGCGCTTATGCAAGAGGTACACCAGCCTCGGCCGGAGCCGACGGTCCAGCTCTTCGTAACTGCGGACGCAACCAACCTGAACACGCCGGGCGAGTGCTTCCTCGCTCAGCGTGTCCAGTTGATCTGTATTTGTCTGACTCTTGTCATTCAACGTGCCGGCTCCATGATTAACCACGGGGGCTTGCACTGATTGTACGTCGTAGTGTGTGCCAGAAAATGGCGCCCGGGCTACATGTCATCGAGGGTTTCAAGCAGTTGTTCAAGCCGGTCATACGAGCAGTTGAACCCGGCGGTCACGTCTTCGTCGTCTGGGTCGTGCTGGATATTGAACATGTTCCCAAGCTCCGCCAGCGGCTGGGCCTCGGGCTCGGCCGTCGCCGCCAGTTGCAGCATCGCCAGCCCGCCCCGCATCAGCTCAAACACCTGCTGGGCACGCACGCTGTCGGACATCGTCAGGGTCAGGTCACCCGCCACCGAGTCGCCCTCGTCATTCAGCGACAGGTGTGCACGCTGCACCAGGTTGGCGACCGCCGACGGCGGGCCGTCAGCGTGGGAGACCCTGGCCAACTCAGGCAGGCCCGTGAAACTCGCCTCGAGCAGCGTCCCCTCGTCCGGATCGTCCGTTGTCAGCCGGGCGTTGGTGTCCAGCGTCTGGTCGATCATGTCACGGGTCCGCTGTGGGTCGAACGACGCGACCAGGTAGAAAGACCCCGTGTCCGGGTTTTTAGGCATCGCACAGAAGATACGGTTGGGCTGGCCCGGCTGCTCCTCGGT
>JAJDCV010000002.1 GCA_029260675.1 Phycisphaeraceae bacterium | reverse complement strand
ACGGCGACACCGGTCGCCAGACCGCTATAAACCTCCTGGGCGGTGTGGCGCGTGTTTTCTTCCAAACCCTTGCCGTTGCGGAATTCGATCGAGTCCGCCGTACCCAGATCGAGCGATCGTACACCCGGCAGTCGGGCGATCATCCGCAAGTCGCGATAGATGGTTTCAAAGACGCCCTCTACCGTGTCCACCGTCTCGACCAGCTGCGCCTCCGAGGAAGCGCGGTAGGTCTTGAGGTTGGCCTGATGGCCGGACTGATAGTGCTGGTTGATCAGCAGCACTAGGCCGCCCCCGGCCGCGAGGATCGGAACAACTCCTAAACAAATCACGGCTATGAAATGTTTGGCGAAGTTCAACCGTAACATAGGCAATCAACATCCCTGGGCCGCTGACGATGCTAAACGATAAATCCGAGGCTTCACCATATTTCGGAACAATGCGGGCAAGGATTAAGCGCAGAAACCCCGGCCAGGGATGCTTGCCCTGCCCTCGCGGTGCGATAATCCACCGGTTAACCCGGTGTGGGCACTTAGACACAATCATAAGAGGGTGTTGGCCTTACACCCAGACGCTGGTGAACAGCGCGTCTTCGGTGTGCTTACCCACCAGATTGCCGATCGACTGGGACACGAACTTGACCTCGTATTCCGGGTGGTTGTCAAGCCATTCGTTGATCTGCTCATCCAGGTGGTCGATCGCGTCGAGCCTGAGCTTGGTCACAAAGGTCTTGACGTGGATGGCGCCCGTGCCGGTGAGGTTGGGCGTGCGTTTCCAGTGATCGATGTGGGCCTTGCGGGTGTCGAATGTGCGGATCTTGTTCGACCCGACGACGCTTGAGGTGGCTTCATCTATCTCGATCGGAGCCAGGCCTTCGGCGTTGTGATCCGTGCCGTCGTTCTCGTCCGTGCTGTCAATGTCGATCGGGATCGCGTTGGCGAGCAGCTGCTCTTCGTTGATGTGTTTGGTGGGGTCTGTCTCTTCTGGCATCTCGGTCTCCCTGGCTTGGGTGCTTGGGCGAGAGGGCGGCGGTTGACATGCATATCGATCACACCGATCCACCTGTTGCTTACTTTATACCCTCGGTTCGGCGGCGACAAGAAAGGCCCGTCATGTGTGGGGCAGCCGGGTTGGTCTTGTTTATCCCACGACCCGGGCCCGCCAGGCATGTCCGCTTAGGCGATCCGCCTCGACCAGGCCGCTGAAATGCTCACACCGAACCTCCCACACAACCCGGTTTTCCCGCCAGAGATGGATCACCACCGTGCCCCGGTCTACCCGCAGCACGCCGCCGCGTCCGCCTGAGACCGGGCCCTGATAGTCCAGATACCGTCTGCGGTGGGGGGGCAACAGGGTCAGATCAAACCCCCCAAGGCCGCGCCAGCACCGGCTGGGTTGCGTCACCCGGGCGGTCCAGAGCCCTGCGAGCGGATCGCGGTGATACTCGGGCGTCCCGACAAGCCAGTCGTAGTGGCGGCCGGTGGGGGCCTGGTGCAGCAGCAGGGCGGTGGGGACACGGAGCATGGTGTGGCCTTGGGTGGGCTTGCCTTGTCAGTGTAGCCCCGTGGTCTTATCTTGCACGTGTACAGCCGATCCTGGCGATGTACCCGATCAGACCGCACCTTGAAGGGAATCCCATGGCGACCCCGGAATCGAACCCACAACGCGCCGGACTCGTGGCGCTAACACTCGGCCTCACGCTCTGCTTGCCGCTGTTCCTGGCGGCGGGCTGCCAGCAGTCCGCCATCAACCTCCGCGAGGAGGGCAGGCTGGCGCTGAACCGTGGCCAGGCCCCCCTCGCCCTTGAAAAAACCCAGCAAGCAGTCGATAAAGACCCAAGCTCCGTACGGTCACAATACCAACTCGGGCTGGTCTTCCTGGAATTGGATCGGAACCTCGAAGCGCAGTACGCGCTGGAGAAGGCCCACGCCCTGCGTCCGGACGACCCGCATCTGACCCCGAAGATCCTGGACGCCCTGGCCGAGGCCCTGTTCCGCCAGGACCGGATGGCCAACCTCTTCGAGTTCCTTGATAAGCAGGTCAAGACCACCGGCACGACACGCGACTTCCTGCGCCAAGGGGACTACCTCGCCAGGTCTGGTGATCCCGACGCCGCACGCCTCGCCTACCGCAAGGCCGCCTATTTCGCCGACCCCAAAGACCCCGAGCCCTACCTCACCATCGCCGACTTCTACGCCTCGATCGGTGACCAGCCCAACGCCGTCACCGCGCTGCGCTACGCCAACTACGTCGACCCCGGCAACCTCGACGCCGCCGAACGCCTCCGCCGCTTCGACATCGTCCCCGGCCCGACGATCGCCGAGGCACCCCCCAAGCCCGCGCTGCTTAGGTGATACGGTTTCTGTTGATTTACGGGCAGTCGCTTTACCCTCAGCCCCCGGCTTTGCCGGGGGATCGGACCATGTTGGACACGAGTATTTATCGTGATCCGTATGAGCACATCAACATCACCACCACGCCGGCGCGGGATAGGTTACATAGCACGCTCGATCAGCCGCCTGCGGTGAAGCCCGCCGAACACCGCGGCACCCAACCCCATGAAAGCAAGCCCCGCCGGTTCGGGCATCGGGTTGTACCCGCCGTCGGGCCAGGGGTCGCCGGGCAGTTCCGCTCCGGGGTTGGGGTCACCGCCCGGATTGGGTAGCGGGTTCGTGTCTGTAGGTGGCTTGGGGACCGGCGGTCGGGGGATATACGGATCTCTGTAGAAGTTGTTGAGGCTGGCGAAACCGCTGGCTATCTCATACTTCTGTCTTTCGATATCACCGCCGCT
>JAJDCV010000001.1 GCA_029260675.1 Phycisphaeraceae bacterium | reverse complement strand
GCGGGTGTGTTGCTTGGGGTAGGCGGGGTGTGTTTGTTGCGGCGGCGGTAGAACGATGCGCATGCCCTCGCTGCGCGAAGCCGCGAGCGGCGGGGATGCGTGGGGGCGGGGGGAAAGAACGGGGGTCAGTCTTCTTTATCTTTTTCGATGATGGGGTTGCCGTGTTCGTCGATTTTTAGGTCGGTTGGGCCTTGTGTGAAGGTGACGGGGCCTGGGGTTTGGGATTGCCAGGGCTGGTCTTTGATGAGGTTTTGATCGGCGCGGATGCCTTGGATCATGGATCGGCGTTCGGTCATGGATTGGGGGGATTCGTGCTGGGTTACGTGGGGCTTGTGATCTTGTTTATATAGATGGACGGTTTGTGTTGGGAAGGCGAACTGTACGCCCAGGCTGTCGGCGAGGCGGACGATGTCGATGAAGAGGCGCTCTCGTTCGCGCAGTTCGGTGGACCAGTCGGGGACTTCGTGGAAGATGTAGATGAGGATGTTCAGGCTGGAGGTTGCGAACTCGTGGCACCAGACCTGGAAGTAGTCTTTGCGTGTGTAGGGGTGGCTGCGGACGAGTTCGCGGATGCCTTCGGTGAAGGCGGTGAGCTGTTCGGGTGTGGTGTCGTATTGGACGCCGATGTGTGTTTTCCATCGTCGGAACTGTCGTCGGCCGTAGTTATCGACGGAGGCGTTGATGAGATTGGCGTTTGGGAGTGTGATGAGGGAGTTGTAGAAGGTTCGTATGCGTGTGGAGCGGAAGCCGACTTCTTCGACGGTGCCTTCGATGCCTTCGGTGACGATCCAGTCGCCGACGGTGAAGGGTTTGTCGAAGAGGACGGTGATGGAGCCGAAGAGGTTTTTGATGGAGTCCTGGGCTGCGAGTGAGACGGCGAGGCCTGCGATGCCTAATCCGGCGAGCCAGCCGGTGATGTCCAGGCCGAAGACGTTTTGGGCGACGAAGAGTGTGAAGATGACGACGAGGAAGAGACGCAGGGCCTTGCGTACCAGTGGGACGAGTTGGTCGTCGAGCTTGCTCTCGGTTTTTTCGCTGAGCCGGCGCAGAGCGGCGTCGATGACCTCGACGAGGTTGAAGAGGAACCAGCCGACGGCGAGGATCAGGAGGAACTCGATGATGTTGTTGGTGAAAGTGGCGAGTGGGGGTTCGCGGTAGATCTGTGTGATGCCCAGCCAGAGGCCCAGGCTCAGCAGCGCGAAGCTGGCGGGGCTGGCGGCGTTGTCGAAGGCGATGCCGCGGACCTCTTTGCCCCGTTCGATGCAGCGTTTGGATGCGGCGCGGAGCATGGACTGTACGATCTTGCCCAGTAGCAGGCCGACGAAGATCGCGGCGAAGAGGGTTGCCCACGCCCAGGTGTGTGTGTTCTGGAATGTCGGGCCGACGAGGATGAAGAGGTTGTCGCCGATGCGGGACTGCTGGTCGTGGTAGGCGGGGGGGAGCAGTTCGGTGCTTTGATAGAGTGCGGGGATGTCGAGGATGGTCTGGCGGGAGAAGCGCCAGTGTCCCTGGTCGTTTGATTGGAATGCGATGGTGCCGGCGGGTGCTTTGCCGTGGGGCGCGAGCTTGTCCCACATCGCGCTGAATTTTGGGGCGGGGAAGAATTGGTATCGGCGGATGGGGGGCGCGTCGGGTGTGGCGTTGAGTTCGAGCTTGCCGGGCAGTTCGTCGATGTCGATCCGGCCCATGCGGTTGAAGACGCTCAAAAGCATGCGTGCGGTCAGTCTGCGTTCCTCGCGGGTGCTGTCTGACGGATCGGGTGCGTCATCGAATTCGAAGTACATCAAGGCGTAGGGCCAGAAGTTTTCGTGGCCGTCGTCGATCTGATTCATGGACCAGAGAAACCCCTGCATCGCTTCTCTGGGGCTGGTCGCCGGGCTGAACTTGTATGCGGGCGGATCTTCGGTTGCCGTACTGATCGGGGCCGGTTCGTTAGGGGCGGGGGCGTCCTGTGCGGGCAGGGGCTTGGGCGCAGTCAGCCAGAGCAGGAGGAAGGCCAGGAGGTGAAGATAGTGTTTGGGCATGTCCGTTCGCCTGTTGAGTGGCCAATTGGTTGCGGGCTACTGTAACGCAATCATGTTGAACGGCAACGCCCGGCGGGTTGGCGGGTGTTTGTGCGGGTTGTGCCGGTTGTTCTGGCGGGGCTGCTGGGAGGGGGGCGGTTTCAGGAGCGGTCGATAACCTGGACGTTGCGTCGGCCGTCGTCGCGGGGCTTGTGTGAACCATCGAAGAGGCCGGTGATGAATCGTCCGGCGGAGGCGATCAGGCCCAAGACGGTGAAGCAGATCAACCCGATGACGACCGCTGCCAGCGTAAGCAGGACAACGGGTACGACCACGACGAGCAGGGCCGCGGTCAGTGCGGTCTTGGTGACCCAGCCCGGCTGTTTACTGGCGTGCGCGTACCACATGCCGGCGCTAGGGTGACGGCGGCGGACCTCTTCTTCGAATCGGACGTGCCAACTCATGGCCTAATCCTAGCCCGCCGGGTGTGGTGGGACAATGTGGGTCCGTATTGGGTTATATAAAGCCGGGGCGTTAGGGGGCTGGCAGGGGGCTTGCATAACCGGACTTGGTCTGTGGTGTAGGGTAAAGCGATGCTTAAGTCGGGGCGGGGCGGGGTCGATACGTCAATTAAGGACCGTATCCCAGGAGCGGAGAGAAAGCATGACCCAGCCCGAAACCCCAGTCGACCCGACGGTTGCCGCCGGCCAAAGCGAAGCCCCCGACGCCCCCGGTACCCCCGACGCCAAGCAGATCGAAGCGATCGTCCAGTCGGCGGTCCAGGAGATCAGCCACATCGCGACCCTCCCCGAGGTCACGATGAAGATCATCCAACTCGTCGAGGACCCCGAATCCACCGCCAACGACCTGAACAAGGTCATCAGCAACGACCCGGCGCTGGGCGCACGGATCCTGAAGGTGGTGAACTCGGCGTTCTACGGCCTGCCCGGTCAGATCGGATCGATCAACCGCGCGATCGTGTTGCTGGGGCTGAACGCGGTGAAGAACATCGCGATCGCCGCGAGCTTGGCGAAGCTGTTCCGTGGCGGGAAGATCGCTGAGAACTTTGATGCCCGTGACCTTTGGTCGCATGCGATCGCGTGTGCATCCGGGACACGGCTGTTGGCGAAGCACGCGGGGCTTGGTTTGCCGGACGAGGCGTTCCTGGCCGGGCTGATCCACAACATCGGGATCATGGTCGAGATCCAGGCCCGCCGGTCCAAGTTTGTTCAGGTCATGGAGAAGCTTGAGAAGGAGCCCGAGACAACCCTTCGCCAGGCGGAGCAGGAGATCCTGGGCGCGACCCACGAGCAGTTCGGGACGGCGTTGTGCAAGCTGTGGAAGTTCCCGCAGAGCTTCCAGTACGTCACCGGTTTCCACCACAACCCGATGGACCTGAACGAGAAGAACCGCACGCTCACCGGGCTGGTCCACATCGCGGATGTCCTGGCCGGGAACCTGGAGCTAGGGTTCCTGCGTAGCCGGGAGACGACGGAATACGACCCGGCACTGCTGTTGGCGTTGAATATCACCCAGGAACACATCGACGACGTCGCGCAGGCGTTGCCCGAGGCTTTGGAAGAGACCAAGGCGTTGTTCCAGTCGGCGTAACACTAAAACGATCTATCCGACGGCCGTAGGGTTTGACACGGCACGTCCCCGGCCCGGCCCACCGGTATGAAGGGCCCCCCGCCAACCGCCCGACACGGGCCGCGGCGGCGCAACCCAGGCGTCTCTCTTTTCCCTCCGGGCGGCGGTACGTAAGTGCCGTCGCCTTTTTTGTTATGAACTCCGCTCCATCCCCCAAACCCTTGCCCTTCATACGGAAGCCACTGATCAATCCTTGAACAGTGGGTTGATCGTCTGGGTTTGCAGGATTATTGGGGCCGACTGATGCGGGAAAGCGAGCCTTTGTAAAGCAGCGGCCCGGCGTGTTATCATGCCCGGCTCGCACGCTTTTATGTAAGGACCGCGACCATGGCCAAGCAAGCCCCCCGGAACCCCCGGAACCCCCGGAAGTCAAACGACCCTAAAAAGATTGTGCTCGCCTACTCCGGCGGGCTGGACACGTCCGTGATCCTCCCCTGGCTCAAGGAGCGGTACCCCGGCGTGAAGCTCGTCGCGTTCGCTGCGGAGCTTGGGCAGGGCGATGAGCTTAAGGGCATCGAGAAGAAGGCGTATGCCTCGGGTGCCGACGAGGTCGTTATTAAAGACCTGCGCAAGGAGTTTGCGGAGGAGTATTGCTACCCGATGCTGCGGGCCCATGCGGTATATGAGAGCGATTACCTGTTGGGGACGAGCATTGCGAGGCCTTTGATCGCCAAGCACCAGGTGCTGGTCGCCAAGCAGACCAAGGCCGACGCTGTCGGGCACGGGGCGACCGGCAAGGGCAACGACCAGGTGCGGTTCGAGCTGACGTACCGGGCGCTGAATCCCAAGCTGAAGATCATCTCCCCCTGGAAAGACCCCAGCTTCGAGCTGACCGACCGGGAGTCGGCGGTTGATTACGCCAAGGCTCACAAGGTCCCGGTCGATCAGTCCAAGAAGAAGATCTACTCGCGCGACCGGAACCTCTGGCACATCTCCCACGAGGGCGCGGAGATCGAGGACCCGGGCAACGAGCCGTTGGATTCGTGTCTGGTGATGTCGTTGCCGGTGAGTAAGGCCCCGAACAAGCCGCAGTACGTGAAGGTCGAGTTCAAGCAGGGCAACCCCGTGGCTGTGGACGGCAAGAAGCTCGCGGGGCACGACCTGATCCATCGGCTAAACAACATCGGCGGGCAGCACGCGGTCGGGACAACCGTGCTGGTCGAGAACCGGCTGGTTGGGATGAAGTCGCGCGGCGTCTACGAGACCCCCGGCGGGACGATTCTCTACGAAGCCCACAAGGCGCTGGAACAGCTGTGCCTGGAGCGTGACCTATATCACTATAAGCAGCAGGTCGCCTTGAAGTACGCCGAGATTGTGTACAACGGTCAGTGGTTCCACCCGCTGCGTGAGGCGATGCAGGCGTTTGTCGATGAGGCGAACAAGGTGGTCACCGGGACGGTCAAGGTCAAGCTCTATAAGGGCCGGGCGCAGGCTGTTTCGGCGGAGAGCAACAAGAGCCTGTACGACCTGGACCTCGCCAGCTTCGCGATGGACAACTTCGACGTCACCGCCGGCCGGGGCTTCATCGACCTGTTCGGCCTGCCGATGCAGGTGCGCGGGTTGAAGCACAAGCCGAAGGTTTAGATGGTGCGCCGCGGAGAAAGCAGAGTTAGGCAAAGAATGTGGACAGGATGACAGGATGGACGGGATGGGACCGGCAAGCCTGATACGGCTCATCTGATCCTGACCATCCTGTTAAACTTCTCGTCTGTCTTCTCTCTGTGTCCTCCGCGCCCTCGGCGGTGAATTCCTTACTGCTTTCATCTCAACCTCCCCGGCACGGGCAGAGCGTCCAGGGGGAAGGGGGGGTTAGCGAGAGGGCGGAGAGCGAGTTGTAGTAACGCCAGTTCCTGGTCGTCGCCGGCGATGCGGTTGGTGCGGATGGTGCCGCAGCCGGTGCAGCGATGGATCAGTGCCCACTCGCCGTCGCCGTGTACGTCGATCCCGATCGGTTCCATGGCGGAGCGGCAGGCGCATGCGCGGTCGCCGGGCGTGTGATCGACGTGGCGGGACCACAGGCAGCAGGGGCAGTGG